>JAHWKS010000673.1 GCA_019347795.1 Planctomycetota bacterium
GCCCGGGATCGTCCGGCGGAACCAGCGGCCCGGGAGTCTCGTCGGAAGGCGGCGGCCGCTGGCGCTCAAACGGAGGCGGCAGGGTCTCGTCTTCCGCCGGGGGCGGACCCTGTGGCGGCGTCGCCAGCGCCGGCGGCAAGACCTCCAGGGGGGCGGGCAGACTTAACACCGCCTCGGGCGGAGGCGTCACATAGGGTGAGCGAAGCAGGTAATCGTGCGGATGGTGGTGCTGCAGCTGGACGTCGATCGCATGGGAGGTCGGGATGAGGCCGAAATACGCGACCCCGTCCTCCTCCGCCGCCTGAACGCCATGGGGATAGCCTTCGAACCAGGCTTGGATCTGGCCCTGGCCCTCTTTGGAGTTATAGCGCCAACTCCAGTACTCCCGCGGCGGTAGCGGCGGCAGGCACCCCGTGCCCCCCGACGCCGCCTCGATGTAGCCGGCGCGGAACCCTTTGCCAAAGTCGTGCAGGTGAGGGTGCGGAGCGAATTGATCCCTCCGTTGCTGCCAGGCCTCGCGGGCCAGCATGCGATTACGCCATCCGACCGCGAAGTCGTCGAAGGTCTCGCTGTACCCGCCGAACAGCGCGCATCCGGGACTGGAGAGCAGCACGATTAACAGCCACAGCCGGGCGAGCCCACCGGTTCGCGGAAAGCTCCCGGCGCTGGCCGGATCGGACCTGCTTCCCCCCGGCCGGCGCGCCCGTGCGGCGGCGATGCGTGCGGCGGGGGTGTGAGGGTCGAGGGAAGTCATGGTATTGGCGTTGCCTCAGCGGAAGACTCGCAGCGGTCGTCTGGGTCGCGAACGTCTCAGCGCGCCATTACCATGTTCATCGTACAAAAGGCACGAGCGCATTTAGCGACACGAACGAAATAACCGGAAAAAACAGTAGAGTGGGGATCGATCGGATCCTTTCCCCGCTTTGCGCTCTGCTTTCGGTAAAGTAGGAGAGTTGGGGCGAAGTGGAGAGGCCGTGCAGTCGAGGACGCAGGCGCGATTCCGCGGAAGCACATGCTTCTCCCAGTGAGCCCTCGCTGACTTCCTCCTTTCCGGCGCGGGCGGGTGTTCCGGCGCGGGCGGGCTCGATGCCGAGGAGGGGCCGGGGCACGTCGCCTGCGTCGCGGGATGATCGAACTCACGGCTGCCGATGCGCTATGCTTAAGCGGCGTCAATTGGCCAATTGACAGGGACGGGCTTGCGTGTTGCTACAGCTATGAAGCTCACGGAAGGATTGGACCCGCTGGCTTTTTTGCGACTGGACCAACGGGCCCCGCGCCCGCCTGGCCTGATAGGTGCGCACGACGCGTTGTAGACCGTCGCACGTCGGACAATAGCGTCCACGGTTTCCACCGGACCAGCGGCGGTAGTTTTCAATGTCGGCGCCAGTATGGGAGAAGCCTAACAGCCGCGACGTCCGTTGAAGAAGTTTCCAGGGGACCGCCCCAGCCGCGTTCTCGCCAGTCAAGCGAGAGCTCGTCTGCGGGGCCATCGCGTCCCTCACGCACAGCAGACTCCCGATGCCTACACGCCTTGGCGTGAAAAACGGCGCGACAGTGACGGAGGCGAAAGGCCTCGTTCATCGAAGCGGGATTCTGGCGAGAATGCAGAATGACGCGGCCATGATTCCGGCCTCGCCTCAGCGCTTGCAAGGCTACTTGGGATCCCAGTCCCGCTTGGCCTGCTTCTCTACGCGCTTGACGCCTATTTCTCCAGAATTGGGTCCACCCACACCGCCACGGCGTTCCGGTGTGGTCCCGGACAGTCCACGAACAGCTCCAGTTTCCGGATCGCGCCAACGCGCACGCGAAACAGCTGGGCGTCGCCACGTGCGGAAATCGGCCGGGATCGCCACAACCGCTTTCCATCCCCGAGAATGCGAAAGACGAGTGGGGTCGCGCTCCGCGGAGCGGGAATCCCATCGGCGATTCCCACGCTCCCGCTCAGTTCGCCGTAATGCCCGTCGAGTTGATACGCGGCGTGCGAGGAAGTCTTGGGCCCGGGCGGGTGTAGCCGGAGTCCGTGCAAAATCTCCTCGCCTCGCACCGAACAGGGCTGGCGAATCCGTACTCCCGCCTCCGACGGCGACCCGTTCACAACCACGGTGCTTGGCGCCAGATCGGCCAGGTAACGGACTTGCGGCGCCAATTCCTTGCCGGCCCTGGCGATCCGCACCGCAATCTTGTCGCGGGTCAGCCCTTGCGTGTCCGGGAGCGCCTTCTCATAGCGCCCCAGCGCGCGGCGGAGCACATTCGCTCGCGATAATCCTTCCTGCGTCTGGGCGAGGAGCCACCACCCGTCCCCCAATTCCACGCGTCGCTCCACGTCTGAGCTTGCTTGCAGTTCGAGGGCCGCCAATCGCCGAAGTTCGGGCGTATCGCACTCCGCCAGCATCGGCAGGCCTGCTTCCCAGTCGCCGGCGTGAAAGCAATAGAACATTCCGACACTTCGCTTCGCGGCGGCGTCCGTGGGCGAAACCTCCAGCAGCTCCGCATCCTCTGCAATCGCTTGAAACGCCGCCGCAGTGGCGTTCAGGACTTCGGCAGTGCGCGACGCCCTATGGATTTGCACCCGGTCGCGCGTTTCTTGGGCCGCGTCGACCGCCAATGCGACGAACTCTCTGGCCAGGTCGAACCACAGCGCCGAGCGAGCCTCGTCGGCATACGCCAGCGCACGCTGGACAACGTCTTCCCGATTCCGCCTGGCGACAGCGGCGGTCGATGCGCGGCGCAGCGTCGCCAGCTTCATCGCCAGGCACGCCCGCCGCTGGCCCGCCTCATCGTCGGCGAGTTGGTAGCAGCGGGCGATTTCGTCGATCACGCACATCGCCAGGTCGGCCTCGCCCGCCTCGGCGGCGATATCGCGGGCGATGCGGAGCATCACAAACTTTCCGGCCGAGTCGTCGTCCGTCGCCAACGCCTGCTGAAACATCTGCACGGCCACGTCGCGATTCTCGGCGGGAGTATCGGCCTTCTCATACGTCGACCGGTAGACTTCGGCAACCACGGCGGCCTTGTCCCGTTGCGAGTCCGCATCCGGCATCGGCGCTTTCGCACGTCTGCGTCCACGTGAAGTCGTGATCGCCCCCTTCCCAATGTGACTTCCCCTGGATTGTTCGGCGATCGGCGGAGAGGACCGCCGCACGCTCCTGCGTGCGAAAGTGGGGCGGCTGGAGATGGCGCAGGTTCAACTTGATCTCGCCGGCGGCGCTGATCGTGCCGTGCGCGATCCATCGCACGGCTCCGAAATTCGCGTGGTAATAGGTCGTAGCGGCGGTGATCCGGCGTCCGCGCTGCGAAATCTCGACGCCGACGCCGGGCGCTTCCTGCCAGAGACCCGCGACATTCGGGAGGGCGTCGCCGGGAGCGGACGGGTTTTCGAGCTTAGGTTCGCCCGGAACAGCGGCTTCGTCCTGCACTGTCGGCGCGCTCTCTGGCGCCGCTTCGCCGTCGTCGCGATCCGGGGTTTCGTCTGGGCTGGCCGGCGCCGGGGCTGGAAGACTCTGGGGGGGCTGCAATTGCTGGGGTGCTCCGCCGTCCCGCGCGCTCGCCGACAGGCCGTCTTCCGTGTTCGCCGGCTTTCCCGAAGGCGCGGCGTCCGGCGCCGTGGATCGATCGCGGTGCGAATCTGGCGACGCCGACGATGCTGTGGCTGAACCTGCGGCGCTTGCCGCCGCGCGTTCGCCGCCGAAGATGCCAAAGGGATCGCGCCCCCAGCCCCGCCACAAAAGCAGGATGGCGACGACAAAGAGCGCCGCGCAGGCCAGAACCGCTTTGACTCCCCCCAGGATTCCCTCGACGATCGGATCCCGCGGGGCGCGTGTGGGAGCGGGCACTGCCTCATTCCGGGGCATGGGAAACGCCAGAGTGCAACAATGTGCAATTGCCTTGCGATCGCCTCAGTTCCAAAGGAAAACGCCAACGCCCAGAGCCGCTTTCCTGTGCGGTAAAGGAACGAGTGGCGGTCTGCTCGGGTTTAACCTCCGCCCCGACACGGCCGCATCCCGTCTCGTTGCGCGTGTCGGCG
>JAHWKS010000674.1 GCA_019347795.1 Planctomycetota bacterium
TAGTTGGCGCACCGAACTGCTCGACCGCACCTGGCAGAAACTTCGGGAGCACGAAGTGGAGACGGGGCAGCCGTACTATCAAGTCTTGCGTTATCGCAGCGACAATCCCCGAGAAAACTCGGAGCAAATGGCCGCCGCCCTTTCGGCGCAAATGGATCCGCCGCGCGACTTCACGGCCGTCGCCTTTCGCAAGACGCTGCAACGCGCACGGGAAACGTACGCAAAACTGCTGATCGAGGAAGTCGCCGCATCGCTCGGGACCGACTCGCCCCACGAGATCGAGGAGGAACTGGCCGCCCTGCAACTCCTTCCATTCTGCCAGCCGTTCATACAGAAGCAAAGCAACTCGGAACGTCGCTAAACCGAATGGTGCAGCGCGATGTTGATTCGTTTCACCTGTCCCCATTGTCGCGCCGAGACGGTTGTGGACCGCGAATACCTCGGGCGCGAGGGGCCGTGTCGCAACTGTGGACGGAGCGTGATGATCCGGCCCGACGCTCTCCGTTCCGCAGCTCCGCCGCCTCCGCTCGATAGCGTCGCCGTTTTTCGCACGACATCGCAGGGCGGGTGTTTGGGATGTGGCATCGTAGCAATGACGACGCTGCTTCTTCTGACGTTTCCGCTCATGACGCCTTTGTTGGGCGCATTCCAGAGCGTTATCAGAAATGACGCGAATGCCGATGCGGCAAACGCATTTTTGATCGGGCACGCGTTTTGGCTGCTCTTCTCCTGTGTGGGCGGGCTGAGCGCGGGGCTTCTAATCGCGGCAGTGTTTGCGACCGTCCTGCAACGTCACCCACATCGAATTCGCGGCGCCGCGCTGGGAGGAATTCTTGGGAGCGTTGCGCCGCCTCTGCTCGCGTTCTGTGTCGTGGCGCTGCCCGAAATGTTCGCCAACGATTTCGGAAGCAGACCGCCGACTACGCCGCCGGTGCTCCTTTGGGGTGCGGCGGTGGTGCTATCGGTTCTCGGAGCAATCTGCGGAATATCGCTCGGCCTGGTCTTGCCGAACGCCACAGAACAGCGCGCGACCAGGATGAGCTAAAACTCTGCGTTGCCGGGGGTGCGGGGGAAGGGGATGACGTCGCGGATGTTGGCCATCCCGGTGATGAATTGCACGGCCCGCTCCAAGCCCAGGCCGAAGCCGGCGTGGGGGACGGTGCCGTACTTGCGCAGCTCCAGGTACCACCAGTAGTCGGCGGGGTTGAGGCGCTGCTCCTTCATGCGGGCCTCCAGCACGTCGAGCCGCTCCTCGCGCTGGCTGCCGCCGATGATCTCGCCCACCTTGGGCACGAGCACGTCCATCGCCCGCACAGTTTTCTCGTCGTCGTTCACCCGCATATAGAAGGGTTTGATCGAACGCGGGTAATCGTACAGGATGACCGGCTTTTGGAACTTCTTCTCGGTCAGGTAGCGTTCATGCTCGGATTGGAGGTCCTTGCCCCAGGAGACCGGGTACTCGAACTTCTCGCCGCTGGCTTCGAGGATCTTGATCGCCTCGGTGTAAGGGAGCCGCTCGAAGTCGCTGCCGATGATCTTCTCCAGCGTCTCGACCGCAGTCTTGTCGATCCACTGGTTGAAGAACGCCATGTCTTCCCGGCATTGCTCCAGCGCATCGCGGAAGATGCGCTTGAGGAAACGCTCGGCCAGGTCCATGTTGTCGGTCAGCTCGTAGAATGCCATCTCCGGCTCGACCATCCAGAACTCGGCCAGGTGCCGCGAGGTGTTGGAGTTCTCGGCCCGAAACGTCGGCCCGAACGTGTAGACCTTGCCGAGCGAACAGGCGAAGACTTCCGCTTCGAGCTGACCGCTTACGGTAAGGAACGTGGGCCGGTCGAAGAAGTCGAGCGAGTAATCGATCTTTCCGTCCTTCTTCGGCGGCTCTTCCAGGTTGAGCGTGGTGACGCGGAACATCTCGCCGGCGCCTTCCGCGTCGCTGGCGGTGATGATGGGCGCGTGGACGTAGAGGAATCCCTCCTCCTGGAAGAACTGATGAATGGAGCGGCTGACGCAGTTTCGCACCCGCATCACGGCGCCGAAGGTGTTGGTCCGCGGCCGGAGGTGCGCCCACTCCCGCAGCTTTTCCATCGAGTGCCGCTTCTTTTGCAGCGGGTACTCCTGCGGGTCGGCCCAGCCGTGGACGATGAGCTTGGCGGCGGCGATCTCTGTCTCCTGCCCCTGTCCTTGAGAGGCCTTCACCTCTCCCTCGATCGTGACGCTGCACCCGGCGGCGAGCTTTTGCACCTCGCTCTCGTAGTTGGGGAGCGACCCGTCGGCCACCACCTGCACGTTGGCCAGGCAACTTCCGTCGTTGATCTCCAGGAACGAGAAGCCCCCCTTGGAGTCGCGCCGCGTGCGGATCCACCCCGCGAGGCGAACTTGCTGACCAATCGCCGAAGCCTTGCGAGCCTCCGCCACGCTGATCGTTTGCATCGCTCCGTCCTGTTGAGACGCTGTTGTGTCCGAAAAATCGCCGACGTTGTCCCAGGGTCGGCTCCTCATAAATTACCGAAGCCGTCCGCCGGCCACCAGACGCCGCGGCCACTTGCCGCACCGCTCGGCGCCCGTTCTAATCGGTATCCTGCATTTCGATATTCGGCGATTCAAAGGAATAGGGCTGGCATGGCGGATAAGTTCGATCCTTACCGGGAAGCGTTGATCATGGAGACGGAGACGGTCTGGCCCGAGGAGTACGATCACCTCGAGGCGGCCGAGAAGCGGCGGATCGAAGACGCGCTGCACGCCGAGCCGGCCGCCTGCGCCCAACTGGAGTACCAGCGTCTCCACACCGGCTTCTGCCGCGTGGTCCACGTCACCCCCGCCGACCTGGAGCGAGTCGCGGCGGCGACCGCCTAATCAGCCGCGTGGCCTCATGTCCCGCGTCCGCGTTAACCTGAGCGAGCGAAGCTACGATATTGAGATCGGGGCCGGGATGCTCGCGCGGTCGGGGGAGTTCGTCGCGTCGCGCTCGCGAGTGTCGCATGCCGTTTGCATCGCGGATGCGAATGTTGTTTCGCCATACGCGGAGTCGGTCGAGGAGAGCTTGCGGAGCGCGGGAGCGCGGGTCGCTCGTTTGACGATCCAGCCGGGGGAGCGGTGCAAGTCGGTTGCCGAGGCTGAGCGGCTCTGGAATGCGATGCTCGCCGCAGGGGCCGACCGCAAGTCGGTGGTGATCGCGGTCGGCGGCGGCGTGGTGGGCGATCTGGCGGGCTTCGTCGCGGCGACGTACGCCCGCGGCTTGGCGTTCGTGCAGGTTCCGACCACTCTGCTGGCTCAGGTCGATAGCAGCGTGGGGGGCAAGGTCGGGGTGAACCTGCCCGGCGCCAAGAACATGGTCGGCGCCTTCTGGCAGCCGCTGGGGGTGCTGATCGACACCGCCACGCTCGCCACGCTTCCCGACCGCGAGTATCGGGCGGGACTGGGCGAGGTGGTCAAGTACGGGGTGATCCTCGACGCGGAGTTCTTCGCCTGGCTGGAGTCGCACGTTGCGGAGATCAATCGCCGCGACGCCGCCGCCCTGGAGCACATCATCACCCGCTGCTGCCGGCTGAAGGCGGACGTGGTGGAAGCCGATGAACGTGAAACGATCGGCCTGCGGGCGGTGCTCAACTACGGCCACACGTTCTGCCACGCGATTGAAGCGGTCACCGGCTATGGCGAGTACCTGCACGGCGAGGCGGTCGCAATCGGGATGATGTGCGCCGCCCGGCTCGCCGCGTCGCTGGGGCGGATCGACCAGTCGCTGGTCGTCCGCCAGCGGGAGCTGCTGGCGGCGCTGCGTCTTCCCCTGGAAACGCCGAGCGTGGACGACGACGCGCTGTTGGCGGCGATGCAGCACGACAAAAAGGTCGAGCACGGCCGGCTCCGCTTCATCCTGCCGACCCGGCTGGGACACGTGGAGCTGGTGGGAGACGTGGCGCCCGAGCTTGCGCGGGCCGCCCTGCGGTCGTAAAACGCCGCCACGGCATCACGACCAGGCGGCGACTCGCCTTTTGCGGCTTCGAACAAAGCCGTAGATGCC
>JAHWKS010000675.1 GCA_019347795.1 Planctomycetota bacterium
GTGGCCGGTTTCGTGAGACGCCGTATCGGCCACGGCCTTTCGGAAGAGATAGCCGTTTCCTTCCCACGTTTCAATCGTTTCCGCGAACACCCACACGGTGTTGGGATCGGCGTTCCGAGTTGTCCAAAGATGAACGCCGGACGTAGGCTCTGCCGGCGGATCGTACTCTCGCTGCCAC
Source organism: Planctomycetota bacterium (assembly GCA_019347795.1). Taxonomy (GTDB): domain Bacteria; phylum Planctomycetota; class Planctomycetia; order Pirellulales; family Pirellulaceae; genus JAHWKS01. The sequence continues at coordinate 179 of JAHWKS010000675.1, forward strand.
TCGTCATACCAGTCGTCCCACTCGCCGCCGATGGCGACGCGGACGCTGCCGTCGTAGGCGTTGTTATACTCGGCCAGGCTTGTGGTGACGTTGACGTTGAACGGGGCGAAGTCCTCCGCCACGTGCTGCCAGACCTGGAAGATGGCTTCCTCTTCGTCGGCGCTGAAGGTGGCATAGTCCGTCTCGCGGTCCCCTCCGACTTCGAAGATCGGCGTCTTGGCGACGATATCGGGGCAACCGCGGAACGGCCAGGTGGGGCCGTAATAGCACTCCTGCACCGTCCGCAAGTCGCCGTCGAAGTCCAGGTAGATCGTCCGCGGCGCGCCGGGCTTGCTGTTGTAGATGGGAACTTCCGGAGGCGGAGGCGGGTTCGTTCCGTCGTCCGCCGGATCTTCCTGTTTGGGCGCGAGCGACGTTGCGTCCGACGTCTCCGCCGACGCTCCCGCGTGGTCTTCGTAGTCCGCCAGCGTCCCGTAGTCGGCGAGCGAAACGAGGCCGTCGGCGGAGAGCAACTGCCGGGCCTCGAGCCTTTCGGCGTACATCCGCGGACGAGCAGAAATTTTGCTCCGGCGCCGGATGCGTCGGCGGGGAAATGCGCGGTTGAGTGCGCGTCGCCAGAAATGGAAGCGCATGGTGGTCCTCCTGTTGGCTCAGAGTTTCGGCGGAATGCGAACATCGACCGCCCGCCTGACAAAAGACCCTTCCGGCCGAAGCGCGCACATGCGCGCGAAACGAGGTCAGGCGAAAATCATGTTGAGCGGGGCGCCCCAGTCGCGATTGGACGGGCGCCAAAGACGCTGGAAACGCCGGCGAAATGGCGATCGATACAGAGACGCAACGATGGGCGGGTCTGCCGCCCGGGAGCAATCGGCTCCGTTCGTGCAACTGATTTGCTCCCTGCTAGGTTGCGCCGACTATCTTCCCCGGGCGCAGCGCACGCCGAATTGTTACGGCCGTTTTGGCCGTTTTTGCGAGAGAGGGCTGCGCGGCGCCGTGCGGTAGTCATCATCCGCGTTCGCCGCGGACTGCGCTATTTCAGAGCCGCCTCCCAATGCGCGTATTGTCCGCGCAGCTTTGCAAGAAGCTCTGGATGTTCGGCGGCCAGGTCTTGCCTCTCTCCGATGTCCGTTTCCAAATCAAAGAGCAGGAAGGGGTCGTCGGGACCCGTACGGAGCAGCAGATTGTCGGCCGTGATCAGCACGATGTTGGGCGGATCGGCTGCTGCAGCGGCGCCGCCTGTCAATGCCGACATCAGGGCGAGAATGACGCGGAGCTTGGAAGTCATACGTCACATCTCACATGCACGACGCCTTCACCCCGCCGTCTCGGCCATTTGCCGTTCGTAGGTGCGGGCGGCGCCATTCACCGAGTCGCCTGCGTTCTTGAGGGCGATCTGGTAGAGCTGCTGGCCGTGCGGGGTCGGGTATTTGCCGGTGATGCAGGCCTGGCAGAGGTCGCCCTGCGGGAGCTGGATCGCGCGGGCGATCGACTCGACCGGCAGGTAGCGGAGCGAGTCGGCCTCCAGCACGGACGCCATCTCCGCCTGCACCTCGTCGGTCAACCCGCGGCCCTTGAGAAACTTCGGCGCGAACAGTTCATCCACCGTGGACATATCGATGCCGTAGAAGCACGGCGCGATGATCGGCGGGCAGGCCACGCGGACGTGAATTTCCTTGGCGCCGCCGTACTCGCGGAGCCGATTGAGGAGGACCTTCATTGTCGTGGAGCGAACGATGGAGTCCTCGACCAGAAAGATTCGCTTCCCTTCCAGCACCTCGCGGAGCGGGGTGTACTTGGTCTGCGCCTTGCGGCGGCGCCCTTGCCCGCTCTCGATGAACGTCCGGCCGCTGTAGCGGTTGCGGATCAGCCCGTCCCGCGACGGAATGCCGAGGCGAAACGCCATCGCGTCGGCCGCCGCCTTGCTGGTATCGGGCACCGGCACCACCACGGCGTCCTCCAGCGGCACGTCCCCCGCCTCCAACTCCAGCCGGGCCAGCTCCTCTCCCAGCGCCGTCCGGGAAAGGTACACGCTGCGGTCGTCCAGCGTGCTGGCGACGTTCGCGAAGTAGATCCACTCAAAGTAGCAGTGCGCGCGGCGGGTGCTTTCAACAAAAGGGGCGATGGAGAACTCCCCGTCCACGATGGTGATCGCCGATCCCGGCGTCAGCGACCGAATACTCTCAGGCTTGAACCCGAGGTTCAACAGCGCCACGCTCTCGCTGGCGGCGGCGAACAGCGGGCCTTCCTTCGCCCAACAGAGCGGCTTGATGCCCAGCGGATCGCGGGCCACCAGCATCTCGCCGCGGGCGTTCAGATAGGCCAGCGTGTAGGCCCCGTCGAGCCGGCTGTCCACGTTGCGGATCATCTCCAGCAGCGTGGGGCGCGAGTCGCCGGCCAATTCCCGGCTGATCTCGTGCATGAAGATCTCCGTGTCGGTCTCCCGGGCAAGGTGATGTTCGCCGTCAGCCAGCACCCGGTCCCGCAGCTCCTGATAGTTCGCCAACTGGCCGTTGAAGGCGAAGCTGAACCACTTGTGCTTTTGCAGGTGGTGCCGCTCGAAGGGCTGGGCGTAGCCGCGGTCGTCGGGGCCGCAGGTGGCGTACCGCACGTGGCCGATGGCGGCCGGGCCGGAGTACTCCTGCATCAGGCTCTCGTACGCCGCCTGGTGCGAGAGGCGGAAGACCTCGTTCACCGTGCCCACCTCCTTGTGGGTATCGATCAATTGACTGCGTCGCGGGTGATAGCTGGTGATTCCCGCCGCCAGTTGTCCGCGGTTCTGAATATCCAGCAGCATCCGGGGGATGAGGCGGGAGGCTTCGTCCGGCCCCTGGTCGGGACAGAGCGGGCTGCGTCCCTGCCCCGGAAGGTGATAGACGGCGGCCACGCCGCACTCATGGTGGATATCGTCGCTCATGAAGAGTTGCCGCCGAGCCGAAGGGAGTGAGAGTCAACACTCCATTCTAGGCGCGACGCCCCCGACAAGCGACCCGACTGGGCCTTAATTGGCGCCGTCCGGCACGTTGACAACCGACGGGCGCTCCAGCGCTTTTAGGTCTTCCGTCGCGGTTCTCGAGAATATAGGGAATGACGCCTTCTAGGCGGTCGCTTCCGCTGCAGTCGCCTCGTAGAGCTCCACCAAGGTGTGGGCGGGCTGGGCGACTTTCAGCACAGGGGCGAACTCGTTGAACTCTTCGTCCACCTGGGCCAGCATCTCGACCGGCGTAGGAAAGCCGGGGCGGGCCAGGCGGTGGAAGGCGTCGGCGAACACGTCGCGGTCGCTCCACGTCTCTTCGCTCGCGGAGGGGAGGTGGGCCGAAAGCGCGACCGCCACCACGCCCGGCTTGGCGCCCCGATCCTTCAGGCAGTGATTCAACTCGATGTGCCCGGCGATCATTTCGCCGAAGCTGGCCGGGAGTTTCCACGAGTTGGCCATCATCGCGCCGGCTTCCGCATGCGTCCAGCCGAAGGCCTCCTGCTCCAGGTCCGACAGCGACGCGATTCCGGAGGTAACGTATAGTGCGTTGACGTGTCGCTGGTAAGCACGACCCCACGCCGCCGCGACCGCTGCAGCTAGATCAGGGCTCTCCGCGTGAACCGTGATACTAATGACATCGCTCCTTGGGAGGACCTTGCCGGAAACGAGACGCAAGAGCGCTCCAGGGCGCTGCAGATAGGCGGGCAACTTATCTTTCAACTCGTCTCGAACCGCCTGCTCGACATCAGGATTCCGCACCAGGAGCGCTAATGCCTGGCGACGCTCTGCTGATGGGTCACTGGCTACGCTACTGACATTGCCGATTGGACCAGTGGTTTTCGCACCGTCTCCAGACACGGTG
>JAHWKS010000676.1 GCA_019347795.1 Planctomycetota bacterium
GACCTCGCCCGGCCCCATCCGCCGCCTATAATTGGAGGGTTTTGGAAATTCATTGGAGTAAAGATGGTAAGTCCGAACGGATCTGTTGCAAATAAGAAGAACAGCGCAGGCTGGCAGTTCGACAACACCTACTCGAGGCTGCCGGAGGTGCTCTTCGCGTCAGCCAAGCCGGCCAATGTGCGGGCGCCGCAGGTGTCGATTCTGAACCACGGCTTGGCAGAGGAACTCGGCATCGACCTCGGCGTGCTGGTGCCGGAAGCCGCCGCGGCCCTCTTCGCGGGCCAGGACCTGCCGGGCGGCGCCCGCCCGATCGCGCAGGCGTATGCCGGCCACCAGTTCGGCAGTTTCACGATGCTCGGCGACGGCCGCGCTATCCTGCTGGGTGAACACCGCACGCCGGACGGCCAACTCGTGGACATCCAACTAAAAGGGGCGGGGCAGACGCGGTTCTCGCGCCGCGGCGACGGCCGCGCCGCCCTGGGGCCGATGCTCCGCGAGTACGTTATCAGCGAAGCCATGGCCGCCCTCGGGATTCCCACCACGCGAAGTCTTGCGGTCGTCACCACCGGCGAACCCGTCTTCCGTACGTCGGCACTGCGAGGGGCGATCCTGACTCGTGTGGCCGCCAGTCACATTAGGGTCGGGACGTTTGAGTACCTGGCGGCGCGTCAGGACGAATCGAACCTGCGGGTGCTGGCCGACTACACGATCAACCGTCACTACCCCGAACTGGCCGACGGCCCGCGTAAATACCTGGAGTTCTTTCGCGCAGTCGCGGACCGCCAAGCCTCGCTTATCGCCCAGTGGCAACTCGTCGGGTTCATCCACGGAGTGATGAACACCGACAACATGGCGATCTCCGGGGAGACCATTGATTACGGCCCGTGCGCGTTTATGAACGCCTACAGCCCCGAAACGGTGTTCAGTTCAATCGACCACGCCGGGCGCTACGCCTACGGCAATCAACCTGCGATCGGGCAGTGGAACCTGGCCCGCTTTGCCGAAACCCTATTGCCGCTCCTGGATTCCGACCGGGAGAAGGCGGTCGCCATCGCGTCGGAGGCTCTCGGCGAATACCCCGCCCTATTCGAACAATACTGGCTCGCGGGGATGCGGAGGAAGCTGGGGCTCCAGACCGACGATGCCGGCGATGGCGACTTGATTCGGTCGCTGCTTGGCTGGATGGAGAAGTCCGGGGCCGATTTCACCAATACGTTCCTCGACCTGTCATCGGACGAACCGCCGGCCGGTGACCGGTATCGGGAACCCAACTTCCGGGCTTGGTATTCGCAATGGCAGCTTCGACTCAGTAGCGAGCGCCGGCCGCACACCTCGCCCCACGCCGTGATGCGGGCCGTGAATCCGGCTGTCATACCGCGGAACCACCGTGTTGAGGAAGCTCTGTCCGCCGCGGAAGGTCACGATGATCTGTCGGTGCTGCATCGACTGCTGGCGCCGCTAGCGACGCCGTATCAAGCGGGGCCCGATTTGGCGCCGTATCAAGATCCATCGCCAGACGATTGCAACTACCGGACATTTTGCGGAACGTAAAAACAAGAGGGGGCGGGTTCCAGCACGCCGTTGTGGGGTTACATCATCGGCGTCCCCGGCAAATCAGATAGGCTGACGAGCGCGGGCGGAGCGACTAAACTCGCCGGCATGGACAAAGCTCGCCGCTACAGGCTGCACTTCGGGCCCTACCGCACGCCGCGGTTCCGATATGGCTCCGTGGTCCGCGATGAGATACGCGGGGACGTGCGGATCGTCGGCCTCACAGACGCGCCGATCCCTTGGCCTATCGTCCTCCGGGTCAACACCCGCGGCGAGACGCCTACCTTGGTGATCTACAAGGGCTTGGCCCAAGCGGCCCGCGAGGGGAAACCGCTTCCGCCCGAGGTGTATGCAAGGCGGCGACAGGCGGTTCAGAAACTGCGGCGCCGGCGGTCGGTGCGTCGCCATTTGACTAGAGCACCTGGACTCAATCCGCCGTGGACGATTCGCGAGGATGAGTTCGTGCGGAAACTCTCGCCGAAGGAGGCCGCCGCACGCACAGGGCGGACCCTTGCTGCGGTTTACAAACGGCGTCAGTTGCTGAGGAAGGGGAGTGGCAAATGACGCTACCGACGAAGCCGGCACAGCATAACGCTCGTGCCCAAATCAAAGGGAGAGTTTGAGCTGACGATGGTGAAGCACTTCCTCCGGCCGTTGCGGACCTCCGCCGCCAGCGTCGCAATCGTGAAAGGTTTCTGAATGAAGAAGCGGGACTGGCTCATGTCAGCCGTCGATTGCTGGTAAGCTATGAAAACTGAAATCGCGTCGCACCGCTTGCGCGAGTACGACGGTCCGACGAGTGCATACTCGGCGCCGCGGCGAGCCGGATATGCCCTGCCAGCTTACTGCGCAGTCTCGCGTTTTCGACAGCGAAATCCCTGGTGAATTCGGCGTCTGACCGATCCGCGGTCAGACGTGGCGCCCCTCCAGGAAGCAACGTACCGAACGAGAACAGTTATGACCGACGCCTTCGCTGAACCGATGGACACCTACGAACTGGTCGAAAACGAAATCCGTGAATGGGTCTGGAACGCCAAGTTCGAAACCGCAATCCCGCATTGCGAGGCCGCGCTCGCCGCTCTGCCGCAGACGGAATATCACGCGGTGATCGGGCGCTCCTGGCGGCATCGGGTGGACGAGACGGCAGGCTGGCTCGCAGCTTTCTATCAGTCGGCCTGCGACGTAATGCCCGTCGAGGCGCTTTACGGAGAGATGAACCGCTTCGAGGTCAATCCCGACCGGTGGTATCTCGACAGTTTCGCGTATGAGACGCCGCTCGACTCCCAGCAGGGCCATGTGGATTGGGACTGGCTCTGCGGGTGGAAGAAGTCCACTGCGGACACGGAGCGGTTTGTCCTCGACGGGTTCGCCGACTTGCAGGCGTTGTTCGCGCGCGATTACGGCGAGGACGAGCCGCCCGGTGACTTGCGGGCGGCCTCGGAGCTGACGATTCTGTTGCTGACCGTGCGGATGCAGGATCTCGTACACGCCGCCGTTGGTCTGGCCCGGCAGCGCGGCAAACTGCCCCAAGACCTTCCAGTGCTCTCCGCGGCTCATGATTCCGGGATGTTCTGCGTCTCTCGCCCAAGCTAAAGCAACCGCCCGCACCGCCGAGCTACACGCTGACCGAGGCAAAGCCGCAGAGCGGGGCGGCACCACGTCCATGAATCGCTCATCCAAAAGGGCGTATTGAAAGCCGCTCGTAAGGCCGAATTGACCAAGCGAGTCACGAGCCACACATTCCGGCATTCCTTCGCCACGCACTTGCTCGCCGACGGTAAAACGACGATGATTTACACGCACGTGTTGAACCGTGGAGGTCGCGGCGTCCGCAGCCCTGCGGGTGGCCTCCCGTCTCGGCGCGAGGAACGATAGGGAGAAACGGCCTATCACCCCGAGAACCGGGCAACAGGCTCGCAACCATCGACGAGTTACGAGCCAGGACGCTTGGCAGGATAGGCCGCACATTTGCGGCCTAAAGGTGATAGGCAGAAATTACGTATAAACAAGTTCGTCGCGGCAGGGTTCACATCCCCGTGAACTCCTACTTAACGCATTCCGCGACGTCAATCGAGACTTCACAACAGGATACCAAAACGCATGAACAAGCCGATGAGCAAGAAATCCGCAACGATCCTTGGGTCGATTCTGTGGATCTTCGGGGCTGCATTGATCTTCATGACTGTTGGCCAGATTGACGGCGTCCATGCTGCGTCGATTATCGTCGGAGCAGGATGTGTCTGGATTGGTACCTGGGTTTCAACGGTGGCCAACGCAATGAAAGAATCCGATGGCCAAGAACCTGACGAATCTCTGGCAGACACATGATGTTTGGTTCCCGGCTCATTCGCACGCCAGCGCCAAATGATGTGCCGCACTCGCGCGACACTGAGTTCGTGGGTGTTGCAAATGTTACACGGAACTCGCGACGAACCATCGGATGCACACGGAGCGGCGGTG
>JAHWKS010000677.1 GCA_019347795.1 Planctomycetota bacterium
CAGAAGGCGGCCCTCTGGAAAGAGGTGAGCGACCGGCTGCGGAAGTCGGCCTTGGGCCTAAGCGGCGGACAGCAGCAGCGGCTGTGCATCGCGCGGGCGATCGCCGTCGGTCCCGAGGTGCTCTTGATGGACGAGCCGGCCTCGTCGCTCGACCCACGCTCCACGTCGGCCATCGAAGAGCTGATCCTCGAGTTGCGGCAGGACTACACGATCACGATCGTCACCCACAACATGCAGCAGGCCGCCCGCGCCAGCGACTACACCGCCTTCTTCTTCGAAGGCAACCTCGTCGAGTTCGGCCGCACCAAAAAGCTCTTCACCAAGCCCGAACGCACGCAGACCGAGAACTACATCACCGGACGATTCGGATAACGATTGCCAGGCTCGGCGTTCGCAGCACGACGGCGAGCTCACTCAGACGACTCCAATCGTTCGATCCACTCGCGGAGCACATGGAGGCCGCGGGGGTCGATGCGGTTTGTCGCCAGCGGCGGCATTTGGCGGAAGCCGCGGTGAGCGGCGCGGAAGAAAAGCTCGGAGATGTGCGGATCGCCGGGGTCGATGAGCAGGCTGCCGCGCGGCGTGAGCTGCCCGTGTTTGGGACGCTCGCCTACCAGCCCCATCTTCTCCAGCGGCGTGTGGTAGCGCATGTCGCGGCCGCGGGGCGCGATGCCTTCGGGGCGATGGCAGACGGCGCAGTTCACCTCCAGCCACGCCCGCGAGTGCTCGGCCGGGTCCCCCTCGGGCAAGGCGAGCGTGCTTTCGACGTGCTGGGGGTCGCCGCTGCGGTCGAGGTTGCCGAAGCCCCATGGCAGGAATGCTTCCAGCGCATCGGGCGATTGCTCCACCGGCGCCTGGAACACGTCCAGGTCGTTGAGCAGCTCGAGCTGATTTCGAGTCTCGCCGAAGTAGTTGAGCGTGTGGTTCATCTGCCGGGTGGTCGGCCCCAGGACGAATCCCTCGGCCTTCGTGTGGCAGGCGAAGCAGTCGCTCCGCGAGGGGAAGTAGTACGGCTGGTCGATCTCCCCCTCCTCGGTCTTCACGCGGATGGGCCGCAGCAATGAGCCGTCCAGCAGATGGGCCTCGGTCTGATCGTCGTCGTAGACGTAGGTGTAGCCGAACCAGCCTTGCGGCGAGTGCACCAGGAGCCGCGTCTCCAGCCGGACCGGCTCGCTCAGGTTCACCCGGTCGCGGTGCATCCAGAACGTCTTGACAAACACGGTGCCGACGGGGAACTCCCACTGCTCGCGCTGATGGAAGCGGACGCTCTGCTTTTGCGGCAGGGCGATGTAGCGGTCCTTCACGGCGAAGTCGGACCAGAACGGCATGTTCAGCTCGTACGGGATCAAGCCGGGCGCGGGAATGTTGTCTTTGACCGAGGCGAACATCCCCGTCTCCGAGAGCTTCTTGGGAAAGGCCGCGGCGACTTGCTTCACGTCGATGTCTCGCGGCCGCAGGTGATAGATGTGGCCGTCGAAGGCGCAGAGGTACATCCGGCCGGCGGCGTCCTCGGCGAAGGCGGCGATCTCCAGTCCGGTGCGGGCGACGAGGCGGTTCTCGGTCACGCGGCCGCCGTCCATGCGGACGATCCACACGTGCCCGCTCACATAGTCGCCGTAGAAGTAGGCGCCTTCGTAGCCGGGCAACTCGCTGCCGCGATAGACGATGCCGCCGGTGACCGACTCGCCGTCCTCGCGGGAGTATTCGGCGACCGGGTCGATCAGGTCGCTCGGCTTGGCGAAGCCGTTCGGCTCGAACGGATGAAAGCCCTCGCGGACGTTCCAGCCGTAGTTGCCTCCCTTGCGGATGAGGTTGACCTCTTCAAAACGATCCTGCCCCACGTCGCCCGTCCAAAGATCGCCCGTCTTTCGGTCAAAGCCGAGCCGCCACGTGTTGCGGAGCCCGTAGGCCCAGATTTCTCCGCGGGCGTCGGGCCGATGGACGAACGGGTTGTCTTCCGGGATCGCGTACTTGTTTCCCTCCTCGCGACGATCGACGCCGATCCGCAGGATCGAGCCGAGCAGCGTTTCGAGGTTTTGGCCGTGGTAGTGGGGATCATTCGCCAGGCCGCCGTCCCCGAGGCCGATGTAAAGATATCCATCCGGCCCGAAGCGGATGCTGCCGCCGTTGTGGTTGGCGTACGGCTGCTCGAGCTGCAGGAGCTTTTCCTCCGAGTCGGGATCGGCCCGCTCCGGGCTCTCCTTCGAGACGCGGAAACGCGATACGATCGAAGTCCGCGGCGGCGTGGAGTAGTAGACGAAGAACTGGCCGTTCTCCTTGTAGTTGGGATGAAACGCCAGGCCGAGCAGCCCCTCCTCGTTCCCCTCGCGGAGCACCGCGCTTCGAATGTCGAGAAAGACAGCCGCTTCGTCGGCATCCTGGCGGTTTTCGAATGCCCGGATCACCCCCTGCTGCTCGACGACGAACAGGCGATTGGAGCCGTCCTCGGCGTAGGCCAACTCCACCGGCCGTTGAAACTTCAGGTTCGGAAACGCCTTCACCGCCTCCAGCGGCATCGGGTCGGGAGAACCCATCAGCCGGCTCGTGTCCAAGGGAGTGAACCGGTCGGGAATCGCCCGTCGCGAACTCGATTTCTCTTCGTCAGATTGCGAACGCGCAGGATGCAGCGCGAAAGTTGCGGCAACGATCATGGCAAGCGACACAATGCCCAACCACTTCATCACGGTTTGCTCCAGCATGCGGAGTACGAGCAGAAACTCCGCCACAAGGCAGCATAACCCGTGCCAGTTCGTCCCTATGCCTGCGAGGAAGCCGGATGCGATACAATTTCCCCTGTCGATCCGCGCAAATCGCCAATTAGAATCTGAAGCACAATGACGATTCCAGCTTTGAGCCTCGCCAGCGGCGATCAACTTCCCGCCGTCGGGCTGGGCACGTGGAAGATCTCGAAAGAAGCAACTCCGCAAGTGGTGGAAGAATCGCTTCTCCGCGGCTATCGCCATCTCGATTGCGCTTGCGACTACGGCAACGAGGCGGAGGTAGGCGCGGGACTGGCGGCGGCGCTTGCGGCGGGGGTCTGCCGGCGCGATGAAGTCTGGGTGACCTCCAAATTATGGAACACCTATCACGCGGCGGAGAATGTTCAACCCGCGGTTAAGCGTACGTTGCAGGACCTGCGGCTGGAGCGTCTCGATCTCTACATGATCCACTTTCCGATCGCCCTGAAGTACGTTCCGCCGGAGACGCGGTATCCGCCCGGCTGGCTCTACGAGCCGGAGGCCCGCCGGCCGCAGATGGCGCCGGCTCGCGTCCCGCTCCAGGAGACGTGGCGGGCGATGGAAGAGCTGGTGCGCAGCGGGCTGGTGCGCAACATCGGAGTGTGCAATTACAATTGCGCGCTGCTGCGCGATTTGCTGTCGTACGCCGAGATTCGGCCGGCGGCGCTGCAGATCGAGTCGCACCCGTACTTGACGCAGGAGAAGCTGCTGCGGTTTTGCCGCGAGGAAGGGATCGCGGTGACGGCGTTCTCGCCGCTGGGGGCGCCCTCGTACGTGCCGCTGGGAATGGCGAAGCCGGAGGAGTCGGTGCTCGAAGAGTCGGCGGTTCGCGAGGCGGCCCGCCGCCACGGCAAGACGCCGGCGCAAATCGTGCTGCGGTGGGGCGTGCAGCGCGGGACCGCGGTCATTCCCAAGACGAGCCGCAGCGAGCGGCTCCAAGAGAACATCGCCGTTTTCGATTTCGAGCTTTCCGCCGACGAATTGCACGCGATTTCCGCGCTCAATCGCAACCGCCGGTTCAACGATCCCGGCGCGTTCTGCGAAGAGGCCTTTAACACGTTCTTCCCGATCTACGAATAACGCTGCACGAAGAAAGACGCCGATGATTCAAAATGCGATCAACGTCGCTCCCGCCTCGTTTCCCGGCCAGCGGACGTTCGACAACGGCCCTTTCCCGCTGGTCCTCGAGTGTTCAACCGAAGGCGCCGCGTTGGAAGAAACAGCGGCCTGGGTGCGCGCCAACCGGAGCGACCTGGAGGCCAAGGCCGCCAT
>JAHWKS010000678.1 GCA_019347795.1 Planctomycetota bacterium
GGCCGCGTCGCTCGACAACTGCGACGCCAGCTCCGCCAGATCTTGCGTCAACGCTAACTCGCCGTCCGGAGAGCAGACGGACGGCGGCAACTCAATATCCTCGTCACCTACGATGTTCGGCTTGAAGGTCATTTCCACCGGGCCCTGAAGTAAGTCATCAGCCGCGGAGCGCTAGCTCCCGGTTCGGAAACCTGGTTTCAAAGAACCGGACGCTAGCGCGTCGCGGCTGATTGTTTGTAGTTTCCAGTCATCAGCCGCGGAGCGCTAGCTCCCGGTTCCGATACTCGGCGCCTCGTCTCGAAGAACCGGACGCTAGCGCGTCGCGGCTGATTCTAGCCTGCGTGATTTACATCCTCTTGCGGGAAGTCCGGCAGTCGCCGGGCGTCTTCTCCCTCTTCCTCCAACGCTCGCCGCAGCGCCGCCAGTCCGTGGAAGATCCGCGACTTGACGGTCCCCAGCGGACAGCCGAGCGTGTCGGCGATCTCGTGATAGGCCAGCCCCTCGCTGAAGCGGAGCACCAGGGTCTGACGCTGGCCGTCGGGAAGTTGCGCCACCCGGGACCAGAGGCTTTGTTTCCATTCGGAGGCTTCCGCGGCGGCGGCGGCCGGCGGGGCGGCCGACGCGGCTTCCGCCTCGTTCTCCCACACAATCTTCAGCTTGCGGTTCCGCGTGCCGTACCGGCGACGCTCCCGCCGCTCCAGGTTCAAGAGCACCCCGTACAGCCACGTGTAAATGCTGCTTCGCCCCTGGAAATCATCGATCTGCCGGGCCAGCACCAGGAAGGTCTCCTGGGCCAGGTCGTCGGCGTCCCAGGGATTGCCGCAGAGCACGAGCGCAGCGCGGTGAATCCGCGCAAAATATTGCTCGGCGATCTGTTCGACATTCACTTGCGGCACGGAAAAGCCTTGCGACCGGTGGGCATTTGTATTCTAACCGCGTCGATTGGGCCGCGCCAAACTACTCTTTGGTGCGCCGGAGAGCGGGGATTGTTCATGGATTGTTCTGCGCCGGCCCTTGTAGATTTCGAGGAAATGAAGTATCGAATGGCCTGACCGGCGCCCCCTCTTGGAGCTTGCACTTGAACATCCTCGTGGCCACGAGCGAGGCGGCCCCATTCGCCAAAACGGGCGGATTGGCCGACGTGTGCGGCGTCCTGCCCATCGAGCTGGCCCGCCGGGGGCACGAGGCAGCCGTAATCCTGCCCGCGTTTCGGCAGACGCGGCAGGCCGGGATTCCTCTCGAGCCCACGAATCTGCGGTTCGACATTCCCATCGGCAATAAGATCGTCAGCGGACGGCTGCTGGAAAGCCGGTTTCCCGGCAGCGAGGTCCCGGTCTACCTGGTCGAGCAGAACGACTACTTCGATCGGCCGGAACTTTACCGTGAGGGGGGTGAGGACTACAAGGACAATTGCGAGCGGTTCGTCTTCTTCAGCCGGGCCGTGATGGAGGCGATCCGCCTCCTCCGGCGCCCGGTGCAGGTGATCCACGCCAACGACTGGCAGACGGCGCTCATCCCCGCCTATCTCCAACTCGAATACCGCCATACGCACGGGTATGAGGACATCGCCTCGGTCTTCACGATTCACAACATGGCGTACCAGGGGCAGTTCTGGCATTGGGACATGCTGCTCACGGGGCTGGACTGGAAGTACTTCAACTGGCGGCAGCTTGAGTACTACGGGGGCCTGAACCTGCTCAAGGCGGGCGTCGTCTTCGCCGACACGATCACCACGGTCAGCCCCACTTACGCCCGCGAGATTCAGACCGGCGAGTTCGGCTGCGGCCTGGAGGGGGTGCTCGCCTCGCGGGCGGCGGACCTGTACGGCGTGCTGAACGGCGTCGACTACGGCGAGTGGGACCCGAAGCAGGACCCGCGGCTGCCGGTCAATTTCGGCGTGAGTAATTGGGCGCACGGCAAGGCGGCGTGCAAGATGGCGCTGCAGCGCGAAGTGGGATTGCCAACGCGTCCGGAGGCGCCGCTCTTGGGCTTTGTCGGCCGGCTGGCCGATCAGAAGGGGCTCGATTTGCTGGAGCCGGTGGTGCGGCAGTGGGCTGCCGAGGAAGACGCCCAGTGGGTATTTCTGGGGAGCGGCGAGCCGCGATATCAGTCGGTCATCACCGCGCTTTCGCAATACTGCCCGCACAAGGTGGCCGTCCGGATCGGCTTCAATAACGATCTGGCGCATCGCATTGAGGCAGGCTGCGACATCTTCGTGATGCCCAGCCGCTACGAGCCGTGCGGCCTCAACCAGATGTACAGCCTGCGGTACGGCGCCGTGCCGGTGGTGCGGACCACCGGCGGCCTGGCCGACACGATCACCGACGCCGCGCCGGAGAAGGTGGAAGCCGGCTTGGCGAACGGCTTTTCCTTTCAGGACTATTCACCGGCCGCCCTGGACAACACGCTCCGCCGGGCATGCGAGACGTACCGCCATCAGCCCAAGACGTGGGAGCAGATCGTCGTCACCGGCATGAAGCAGGACTGGTCCTGGGCGAGAAGTGCGGATACTTACTTGGAGATTTACGCCAAGACGCTCGCCAAGCATCTCGCGCGCGATCCGGCGCTGGCGTGAAAACAATCGCCTCGGAAGCCTCGATTACTGGAAGCTCGAATCGCTCAGCGGCTGCAGATTGGCGCGGCCGGGAATGTTCGACTTTTTGTCGTTCGTCGTGCAGAGTTGCTGAAAGACCCTGTAGTCGATCGTCTCCCGGAGGAACTGAGAATTCCCGCCCGCAAAGATCGCGTTGACGCCGCCGGTGTGGAAGCTGGCGGGGCGGGCGGCCTCGTGCGTCGAGTTGTCAACAATCGCCTGATACTTCGCGCCGTTAATCTTGTTCACGGCCGTTTCTTGGCTGAACCAAACGAAAACGGTATATCGCTTGTTTGCCGGCTTGCCGAGGTTATTGGCCACGGGCGGTTGAAAAACGTCGAGCGTGTCGTCGTCGTGCGGCGCGCCAATAGCCACCCACGTGTTGTACATCGGGTTCTGCACATTCCGCGCTTCATGAAGGTTCTCAGAGAACAGCAGCGTATAGTTCATCCCATCGGCGACGCCATCCTTACCCAAGTTCGGCTTGCGGTTATCAAAGTTGTGGTGAAGGTCATCAAAGCGATCCAGGAAGATGCCGTCGTGTATGCTCTCTGACCTGTTTGCAGCGCCCGCTAGACTGATCGTCTGCCCCCAACCCGCGTTTCCCACGTAGGACAGCGCCGGATTGTTCCCTTCGGCCATCGACGTGTCGCTGGGGCAATTCAAGACTTCCATGTAAACCACGGGGAGCGGCTCGAAACCGGAGGCGTTCGGGTCGAAGGGGAGACTCGTCCACTTGTCGAAGGTCGCCGACTGGTCCAAGTAGGGCAAGAGCGTCACGACCCAAGACGCCTTTCGCCCAGGCGTGGCGAGATCGGATCCATTGGGGTTCGTTCCGGCGAATCCTGGATAGGGGCCGACGCTTCCGACGGCGTTTTGATAGCCGGGGTATTGCTTAAACTGCTGCTCATAGATGTCTACAGCCGCCGAGAGGTTCTCCATATTGGCCCGGCACGTCATTGCCCGCGCCGTCTCCCTTGCGGCTTGGATGGCGGGGAGGAGCATTGCCATCAGGGTGCCGATGATGGTGATCACCACCAACATCTCGACCAAGGTGAAACCGGTGCGTGGGCGTGGGCGAGCGATCATGGCGTTTCCCCGTTCCGCGGGAAGAGAAGAAGTTGCTTGGGAGAAGAGGGGCAGTTCTATTGTGCCAAATCTAACGCCCGTCGTCCACTCGGGGGAATCCCCCTTTAGAGCGGTGCGATAGGAACTGCGCTTCCGCCGCAGCAAGGAGTTTGGGTATTCTCCCGCCGTCATAAACCCTCGCGTCGCGCGGTTAGCGGCGGGGCGTTCCCCCCGCGGCGGCATACCCCCGCGTTGCCCCCGCGGGGCCACCCCCCCCGCGACGACCGGCGCGGCGCCGATCATCGCGCGGACGTCGTTGCGGGTCTCCCGGTACGGGCTCACCGCGGC
>JAHWKS010000679.1 GCA_019347795.1 Planctomycetota bacterium
CCCCCACAGGTCGTGGGCCGCCTGATCGAGAGCGCAGTGCGCGAAAGGATTGTCGCGGAGGCGGGGATGCAGCGCCTCCCAGAACGCCGCGGGATCCTGTAGATCGTACGACTCGATCTCTCCCCGCACGTTTTCCAGCGCCGCGGTCATGCTCTCGAGCGTGGCGCCGTAGTAGCTGTTGGTCGTCGCTTCGCCGTAGCCGTGATGGCCGTTCTCCTCCAGCTCGACGATCAGCGTCGGCTGGACATCGAGCGAGCCGCGGGCGATGGTGAATCTGTGCCGCAGCGGCAGGTCGAAGGTGTGGAGGCGAAGCTTCATGCTACTCATCCTGCGGCGGCCGGCGGAGCTGGAGCCGCTTCTCGCCCCAGCCGAGTTTTTCGATGACGGCCGCCGGCCACTCCCAGCCGTCCTCGCCCTCCTGGTAGATCACCACCTGCGAGTTCTCGGCCGCCATCGCCGCGGTCTGCGGGAGGTCGAGGTAGCGGCGGACGTTGAGCAGGAATGGGCCGTCGCGGTGCGAGAGGGGAGGGGAGTTCAGGTCGAGGCGGGCAATGTCCGGCTCGAACAGCGAGGCGTACAACGCGACGCCGGCCATCGGGCCGTCGCTTTGCAGCCAGAGCGAGGAGTCTTTGGTTGCATCGAGCGAACGGACCGCCTGGATGGCGCGGCGGACATCCCAGACTTGCATCCCGTCGAGCGTCTGGCCGAGAAGGTAAAAGCGGCGGCGATGTTGCGTCTGCTTCCGCTCACTCTGGTCCCATGCCGTCGGCCCCACGCCGCGCGGCGCGACGTAGGCCATCACCCACGGGAATGACTGGAACATGTCGTGCGTCTGCTTGAATGTTTCCGCGTCGGCTTCGGGGAGCGTCTCGTCCTTCAACTCATCCTCGTAGGCCGGCCGATACGTGGCGAGGAATTCATTCCACGAATCGGCGTTGAGTACGTTAAGCACCGTCAGCTCCGGATCATCCAGTCCCGCCCGATGCGCGACGTAGAGCCGCAGCCGGATGTTTTGCTGACTGGTGAAGTCGTACGCGGCGAACTTCACGCCTTGCCGCTCGACCGAGAACGCTTCCTTCACATCCAGCGGCGCCGCGTCTTTCGGCCAGCCCCGGAACGATTTCTCCAGCAGGGCGGTCCGCCAGCCCTCGCGGAGCGAGTTCCATGCCTCCTTCGTCTCCGGAACTTCGGGCGACTCGGCGGCGGCGACGAACGTTTCGTGAATCTCTTCGTTACCGCGCTCCTCGGGCAGCTCGCCCGGCGGGAACACCTTGAGCTGCTCCGGCTCGAACAGCTTCACGGCGACATCTTCGACCGGCTCGCTGTCTCCCTTCAGGTGGAAGTTGAGCCAGCGGAAGGCGTCCACCTGAATCTCCTGGATGTCCTTGTGCGGACCGGGTCCGATGCTCAAGCCGATTTTGTCGGCCGCCTTGTGCAGGGCGTAAATCTTGCGCACATCCTGAAACGTTTGCACCACGCCGTCCAAGGGGAAGATGCCGTCGGAGTCGGTGTTGGTGATCAAGAGCGGCCGCGGCGCCACGAGGGCCGCCACCAGCGGGTAGTCCCAGCGGTAGGTGTTGACCATAAACATGCAGTCGCAGTGGCCTTCCACCGTGCCGTCCACCACGTGGTTGTCCAGGTCGGTGATGCCGGCCACCGGCACCGCGCACTGGATGCGGTCGTCGATGGCGGCGATCCACCAACTGTACGCGCCGCCGCCGCTGCGGCCGGTCACGCCAATCCGCTCGCCGTCCACCTCCGGCCGGGACTGCAGGTAGTCCAGCGCCCGCACGCAGTTCCACGCCTCGACCCCCGCCGGCGTGTAGCCGCGATTCAGCCACCACCACATGTCGTAACGGTACGTGCCGTGGTGGATGCCTTCGATCTCGCCGAGCTGCAGCGTGTCGATGGTGAGGCAGACGTACCCGTTCCGGGCGAACCAGGCGCCGTGATGCTGATAGGCGGTCTTATTGCCGTAGGCGATATCGTCCTTCTTCACTTGGGCGTGGCCGCAGACGTAGAGCACGGCCGGCGCCGGCCCTTCGAGATTTTTGGGGACGTAGAGATTCCCGGTGACGTACAGACCGGGCCGCGACTGGTAGTGCAGGTTTTCGACGGTGAAGTCCTCATGCTCCACCTTGCCGGTGACCGTCGCCTCCAGCGGCGTCTTCTCGGGTAGCGGATCAAGGCCGAGCATCTCCAAGAGTTGCCGGCGATACTCCTCCCGCTTCGCCTGCCAGTCCTCCAGTGAGTCGATGCCTTTGAGACACGCCTCCTGCAGCTTCGCCGTCTCCGCGGCGAAGTAGTCGGCGATCATCCGATCGCCCCGCGACGTATCGATCTCCGGCGGCGCGGAAAGGGCAGGGGAGGGGAGCAGGCAAAAGGTCAGCAGCAGGCAAACATATCGCATGGCATATCTCTCACGAGTCAGGAAACGACGCGGCGCCAGGATTCCGCGATTGCCCGTATCGTGAGGCGCCGGAAAATGATTTGCAAGCGACCCGACGCTTGTGCTGGCATCGTTTGCCCGAACCGCTTCTGGTCAGTGGGCGCGAACGCTGTGTGCGCCGCGGCAAACGAACGATACCCGCATCTGTTCGGCGACGGCGGAAAGCGGTATAAAACTGGCTCTTGGCACGAGGGTCTGACATCGGCTTTTGAAGCGAGGATTGGATGAATCCGGTATTCTGGAAGCTGTCGATGGGGCGCGGCAACGCCAGCCAAGATTTTAGAAATCTTCTCGAGGTTCTCGAATGGCTACGGCACGGGCTTGTGCTCGTTCACAAAAACACACCCGCGAAGGGAACTTCGCAAAAAACGCAAGGCGAACTGTTCGTCGAAGCGGAACGAACTGGGAATTATTTCTATCTTTGCCATGGCAATGAAGAGCCGGCAGTTTTGCTCCTTGGACAATTGGTGGGACCAGCCAATCTTTTTTCTGATCGGGGAGAAGGGTGGGCGGACCGCCGGTTTCGTTGGATCCGGACCTCCAAGTCCACGAAGCGTTTTAGAGGCAAGCAAAAATGGTGGGCCCCGAACCATAACAGCACTTTTGTCGTCGTCCCCGATAATGAATTGGGAGAGTTTGAAGCGGCGATCCTCGGCCCGTATTTCGACCTTGAATTGGCGGACTTTCGCATCAGCGTCTGAACCTCCACTGTCGGCCGTCGAACCGGCCGCGCTGGCATCTCGAAAGCAGCCAGTCTTTTTCGTGCAACCTTAACGTCGGCATTGACGTGGGCTACTACACCAGAATCGACTTATACCGCGTTCAAGTGCATTGCGATCAGGTTGATGCAGTGCGGCACGAACTAGCCGCGGCGAAAGACGGCCCCAATGACCTCCACTGGATGGTTGGTTTGCTAAAGTTGCATGCCGACGGTTCGTTATCGTGGAATGATGCGTCGGAGGGCAAGTGGAAGACGCACGATAAGTTTATCGAATGGCTGGCACCTCGCTGCGCGAGCGGGGTCATCGCCTTCTGGAGTTGTGAGGGTGATGGCGCAGCGTGGGCATACGAATTCGATGGTGCTGGCGGATACCAAGAATGCCCCGCCCGACGCGTGTCGGGTCTGAAGGCTGCGCGGACGCGAGAGAAGCGTGCAACTGCAATACAAGCCAATAAAACCGCGCGCTGACGCGAATGAGATCGGTTCCGACGGCGGATTCTGATGCGGTATCCTCCACGCAAGGTGCGAGTGCAGAAGTGGCGGGCTCAGTTGGCCCTGAGGATTCCAACGTCGCACGCCGCCGAGTTGGGTTTGGCGGCAGGCGAGGTTGTGAAGCTTGCCGTCGAAGGCGGGAAGCTCATCGTCACGCCCGAACCGCGATCATCCGGATGCGTGGCGCAACTGCTGCGAGGAATCACGGAGGAGAATCGCCACGAGGAGTTCGACACGGGGCCGCGGTTCGGGCGCGAGTTAGGGTGAAGGCGGCGCCGGCGCCTGAGTGGGCGATCTCGCTTGAATCAGCCTCGATCTGCACGCGAGTTCTCTTGCCTCGCCG
>JAHWKS010000680.1 GCA_019347795.1 Planctomycetota bacterium
GGACCTGCGTCGGCCGAGGAAATTCGCCTCGCTTGACCTCGTCCATGATTTCCGCGGCGTCGCTGCCTCCAAAGGGGGCCTTCCCCGTCAGCAGCGTGTACAGCGTGGCGCCGAGGCTGTAGACATCGCTGGCGGGACCCAAATCATCGCGGCCGCCGGCCTGCTCGGGGCTCATGTACGGCGGCGTGCCTCCGCCGGACTTTTGGGAAGAGCCGCTTCCCGAGCCGGGCATGAGCGTCTTCTCGTTGCTGTCTTTGAAGACGCCTTTGCGGCCGACGTGGGCGGCCAGGCCCCAGTCGATCACCAGCGTCTCGCCGTATCGCCCGAGCATGATGTTGCCGGGCTTCAGGTCGCGATGCACCACCCCGCGGTTATGGGCGTAGGCGACCGTCTTGCAAACGGCGACGAAGTGGTGGAGCAGCTCGTGAAACCGCACGTGCCGATGAAGCGAGCCGGCCGAAGCGTCGCCGTTCTGTTGATAGAAGCGGGCGATCGCCTCGTCGAGCCTCTCGCCGCGAATCCGCCGCATGACGTAGAACAGCCGGCCGTCGCCGGTTTCGCCCAGGCCGTGCACGGGGACGATGCCCGGGTGCTCCAGCCGGCTGGTGATCTCGGCCTCGAGGCGGAACTGCTCCCGGCTGCGGGGGTTGTCTGCGACGGTGTCCTGGATGAATTTCACCGCCGTGTCGCGATTGAGCTGCTGATCCTCGGCGATGTAGACGATCCCCAGCCCGCCTTTGCCCAGAAAGCCGCGACGGATGTACGTGGAGGTCATCGTCAGCGCTTCGCCGGAATGCTCCGGCGCCGCCGTCGCCAGGAACGCCTCTTCCACGATCTCGGCATGCTCGGGGAAACGCTCCACGAACGCGTGAAGCGAACGCTCTTGCCCCCGCACGCGGCTCCAGTCAATCTCCAGGCGGAGCAGCTCATAGAGCAGTTTCGATCGCTCCGGCTCCTCCCAGCCTGCGAGGTGCTGCTCGATTTGGGGCCGCCGCCCGTGCTTCAGCTCCTCCTCGAAGGCGTCGCAGACGTCGCTCAACGGCCCGCCCCGAGCCAGCGTGGTTTGGGAGGAGTGTTGATCGTGGGTGTTTTCCATAGCAGTTGCCGATGATTGCTAAACCCTGGGGAAGGTCCGCACCATCGCGAAGCGCAAAATCTCCGGCGACGTTACAGTTTATGAGGGATATGCTGATCGAGAGCTTCTTCCGGCCACACCGGCAGGAAAATTAAAGGCTTTTCCCGCTTCGTCGTCACCCGATCTTCAGCACCCGGCGCGCGTTCTCGCGGAAGATTCTGCGGCGGACTTCATCCGGGAGGTCGAGTTTGGCGAACAGCTCGAACTGCGGGACGTTCTGGCCGGGCGAGAGGAAGTCCGTGCCGAACATCAACCGGTCGGCGCGGCGGATGAGGAACTCGCGGCCGAACTCCAGATCGCGATTGATCGCGTTGGCGCCGCTCCCTGCCGAAAGATCGCCGTAGATGTTGGGATGCTTCTCCATCAGCACGTCGATGGCGCCGCCGGGAACCGTCTTCGTGCGCGGGTAGCCGCCCAGATCCTGCTGCGTCGCGTCGCCGGAGATCGACGCCCACCAGCCGGGGCCGTGCCCGATGAACACCGCGTCGGGAACTTCGGCCAGCACCTTCGCCAGGCCGGGCAGCCCCGGCTGGTCGGTGTTCCGCTGGTTGTCGAGATGGAAGAGAATGGGCAGGCCGACTTCGCCGCAGGCGCGGAAGAGCTGCAGATTCCCGGGATGATCGATCGGCACGCCTGGCTTGTGTTCGCCGAAGCCGCGGGCGCCGGCGTCTTTGTATTTCCTGAGCATCTCGATCGCCCCCTTCTCGCCGCCTCGGTACGACGTGCGGGGATCGATCGAGCAGAAGGGGATCAGCCGGTCGCGATACGGTGCCGTCTGCGCCAGCACGTAATCGCTCGTGAGCGGGTAGCTCGACGCCTCGGGCGAAACCAGCGGCAGCACCACCGCCTGCGCCACCTCGTGCGCGTCCATCCACCGCAACAGCTCCTCGGCCCCGAGCGGCGTGGTCGTGTTCCAGGTCTGGCCGAGATGCGTGTGGACATCGACGAACTTCCCGGGCGGAAACTGCGAATCGTCCTCTTCCGCATGAGCCACTCGCGGCGCAACGGCCGTGATCGTCAAGGCGGAAATCGCCTGATGGAAGCGACGTCGGCTGATGGAGCGGTGGGTAGGATTGGACATAATGACGGCCTCTCTGGCAGAACATATGTTTCTGGAGTCAGTTTCGTCGCCCCGAAGGGGCGAAGGCGTGTAGCCAGGAGCGTAAGCTCCTGGAAAGGCGACCTCATAATCCGTCATCAGCCCCGAAGGGGCGACAGAAAGGTGGCGCCACGTTCGCTTTCGCCCCTTCGGGGCTTGAAATTCTAAATTGTCGGCTCGCACCCACGGGCTTGCGCCCGTGGCGAAACGCCTGCGCCCCTCCGGGGCGAGTAAAGGCTGCATGATAGTTCGACTGCTTGAGTTGGCCGTCGGACACAAGTCGAGTTCACCGCCGGGCTTGTCCCGGCGGAAACGTGACTGAACAGCTACCTTGCCATCGTTCCCACCCTTTCCTCCCTTCCTTCTCCCGCCGCATTCGCGGCGGGAGAAGGAAGGGAGGGGGAAAATGTTGAGGCTCGAAGTAGCTTGCCAGTCATGGCTCGACTGGGACAAGCCCAGTCGTGGCCGGCGTTTGCGATACAACCCAACTCAAACAGTCGAAATAGTCACTGTGTCTGGACGATAGTCACTGCGTCGCCCAAAATCCGCCGCGGGCGTGATCGAATTGGGCCTGGCGGCCCGGGCGCGATTCGTCGAAGCGGCCGTCGCGATACACCTCCCGTCCCAGCACCCAGGTCCGCACGGGACAGCCGGTCAGCTCCGTCCCGTGCCAGGGGCTCCAGCCGCATTTGGTCTGCTGCTCCTCGTTGCGGACGACATGCTTGCGGTTCATATCGACCAGCACCAGGTCGGCGTCGTAGCCGGCGGCGATGCGGCCTTTGCCCACGATGTCCCACACGCGGGCCGGCGCCTCGCACATCCAATGGACGACTTGCTCCAGCGTGGAGCGGCCGCGGTTGACGCAGTCGAGCATCAAAGCCAGCGAGTTCTCCACCGCCGGCAATCCGGACGGCGAGTCCGGATACGGCCGCCGCTTCTCTTCCAGCGTGTGCGGAGCATGGTCTGTGGCGATCACCTGAATCCGGCCGGCCAAAAGCGCCTGCCAGAGCCGCGCGTTATCGTCCGTCGTCTTGAGCGACGGGTTCATCTGCACCAGGGTCCCCAGCCGTGCGTAATCGTCGATGTTGAAGAACAGGTGGTGCGGGCACGCCTCCGCGGTGATCAGGTTGCGATGGTCGGCCAGCAGGTCCGCTTCATCGCCGGTGGAGACATGGAGCACGTGGAACCGGTGGCGGTGGCGAAACGCCAGGTCCATCGCCCGCCGCGTGGCGATCAGCGCGGCGGCGTGATCGCGGATTCGCGAATGATCCGCCACGTCGTGCGTTCCGGCGAGCTGCTCGGCATTGGCCCGCACCGTGGCCTCATCCTCGCAGTGGGCGGTGAGCGGGAGCGTGGTCTCCGCAAAGATTCGCTCCAGGGCCTCCTGCTGATCGACCAGGAGGTCCCCGGTGCTGGAGCCGATGAAGATCTTAATCCCCGGCGTGCGGCGGGCGGCGCGCAGCTCGTCGATGTTGTGCGGCGTGGCGCCGATGTAGAAGCCGTAGTTCACCAGGCTCCGCCGCGACGCCAGACTCAGCTTCTCCTCCAACAGCCCCTGCGTCGTAGCGGCCGGCCGGGTGTTCGGCATCTCGAGGAAGGTCGTCACGCCCCCTTTGGCGCACGCCCGCGAGGCGTGCACCAGGTCCTCCTTGTGCGTCAGCCCCGGCTCGCGGAAGTGGACCTGATCGTCGATCACGCCCGGCAGAAGGTGGAGACCCTCGGCGTCGATCGTCTCGTCGGCGATGATCTGAATGGCGGGATCGACGTCG
>JAHWKS010000018.1 GCA_019347795.1 Planctomycetota bacterium
GACTTGATCGGCCGTTTGGCGGGGCTCAACGGCAGAGCGGCGGACGACTTGCCGCAGATTGTCCGCTTCCAGGCGTCGGCGACCGAGCAGGAGATTTGGCGGGGCGCGTTTTGCGCCGAGCATGCGCACGAGCATGTCCTGGCGTTTGTCCGGGAAATTGACGGGGCAATGGACCATCCCGCGCCGGCGCAAATACGGTCCTTCATCGACGTGAAACCAGGCGGTCAGATCGACACGGTCGCTAGAGACGCGCTGGACGAGCTGAAAAAGCAACTTCGCGATCGTCTTGGCATCGGCAATGTCATTTCATCCGGTCGCGTCCGCCTGGAAGAAGTCCAAAACGAGAAAGGTGAGCTGATCTTTGACATTTCCAAGGGCCACGTGGCGTCAATGTGTCAGCAGGTCGAAGCCCAGCTCAAGGCGATCATCGACCGGCAAATGGATGAATTCCTGGGCCCGCAGGATGCGACGGCTGCGGAGCGCGCCCGGCGCGGCCTGCAGCAAGAACAACGCGAACATGAACGTTTCGGCGAAGAGCGTGCGCGGGCCGATTTGTTTGTGGGACGCGAGCCGGAATTAAGGAGGATCGACGCCTATTTGAGCAACAAACCCGGCCATCCCGGCGAGACGCCTCTCGACTTTCGCCAGCTGCTGGTTATCACGGGCGCCTCGGGATCGGGCAAGACCGCCTTGCTGTCCCGCGCGTGTACCATCGGTCGCGCCAAAGAGACCTCCGAGGATCGTCAGCCGATCCTTCGCCTGCTCGGCATCTCGCCGCATTCGTCCGACTTGGGCGGGCTGCTCCGCAGCCTCTGCCAGGAACTACGGGTGCACAACCCGCGCGACGGCGAAATTCCGCAGGACATCAATGAGCTGAACAAGGAACTGCGCGACCATTTCGAGTCGGCCACTGCGGTTAAGCCTGTGCACATTTTCCTGGATGCCCTCGACCAGCTATCCGACGCCGACAACGGCCGAGAGCTGCACTGGCTCCGCCGCGATCCACTGCCTGAACATGTCAAACTGGTCGTGTCGTGCCTTTCCGACCGCGCCGGCAAGCCGGAGGGCGAACCGTTGTCCGCGTTGGAAGGCCGAAAAGTCCCCGAGACGAACTTTGTCCGGCTGGATGGCTTGTCGGAGGGTGAGGCCAACACCTTGCTCTTCGACAGATGGTTGCCCGATGCGAAACGCTCGGTCACCGACACGCAGCGTCAGGCGATTGAGAGTCGCCTTAAGGCGCCGGAGTGCCGCCAGCCGTTGTACTTGAAGATTCTGTTTGAAGAAGTGCGCTTGTGGCGGTCGTTCGACAACGACAAGGGTGGGGACCTGGGAGGCGACGTGCCGAAACTACTGGAGGCCCTATTTGACCGGTTGAGCGCCTCAACCAACCATGGGCCAACGGTCGAATTCGCGATGGGCTATCTTGCCTCAGCGCGGCGCGGGTTGAAGGAGATAGAGATCCTGGAAATCTTGTATCGCGAACGCGAGTACGCCCATTCGGAGTACGGGCGATTCTTGGACAACATGACGAGGCAAACTGGGCATCGCTTGCCGAACGATCCCAAGCGGATACCGATTGCGATCTGGGCGCGTTTACGTTTCGATTTGGCGCCGTACCTGACGGAACACACCGCGCCTGGCGGCGCCGTGCTGAACTTCTACCACCGCAATCTTTTCGAAGCGGTTCGCGAACGCTACCTCTCCTCCGAGGAGCAGCAGCGGCAGGCTCATGTGCGTCTGGCTGAGTATTTCAATGCCCAGGACTACTGGCTGGAATCACTCGAAGAACAGCAAAGACGAGCCAACACCCTTCCGCCGACACCACGGCCAGCGAACGTCCGCAAAGTGGACGAACTACCCTGGCAGCTTCTGCAAGCGCCAGACTGGCCGAAATCCAAGGCATTGCTCATTGACTTGGAGTTTCTTCAGGCAAAGGCAGAGGCGGGCATGGTGTCCGAGTTGGCCGATGATTTCAACGCTGCTATTGCCGGAGTCTCGACGAATGTTCCTGACTCCGCAAACGAGGTACTTGCTTTCCAACGATTCCTAAGCACCCAGCAGGACAAGATGGCGAAATGGCCTGGGGCCATCTTTCAACTAGCTGCGGGAGAGCCTGCGGATGGGCCGGTCCGATCGGCGTGGAAATCCAACAGACAGCAATGGGCTAAGCAGCCGCCCTTCTGGTTTATCCCTCTAGGCCTTGTTGCTAGAAGTGGGAACTCTCAGCTAGTTGGAACCTTGGAACACCCAACCGAGAATGCCGCGGATTTGCACGTTTCCCACGAACGACTTCGCGTCGCAATCAACGACGACGGCACGTTTGCAGCTTCCGTCGGTCATGGCCTGCTCTGTTGCTGGGACCTTAAGGGCTTGCGTTGCGTAAAGACAATTCCTGTGGAGTCGTCAGAGAACCGACTGGTACTGAGTGGAGATGGAAGGATTGGGCTGTCTTTACGAAGTGAAGATAATAGGGTTCGTTTTTGGAACTTTGAAACCGGAGAGTCATGGGTTAGTGAGGAACAAAGTGAGAGCGTCGGGGCCGTAGCTATTAACTGCGACGGGAGTTACGCGCTGACCGCCGGGCGCCACGGTCTTCGGCTCTGGGACGTCGTACAGAGACGATTTCGGCGACTCGAAGGGCACAGCGATTCGTGGCAGACTGTCACGTTCGGATCCAACGGCCACACCGCCATGTCCGCCAGCATTTACGAATGCATTTGTTTCTGGGATGTGGAGACTGGAGTGTGCACTAAGCATGTCCCTTGGAGAGGAGTCACCTACGGCGTCGATGGCGTTATTCTCAGTGCCGACGCGAATCGCGTCGTCGCGCTATGGGACAACGGCAAAGCTGGCGGCGAAAAGGATGTGCTGGAGTATTGGACGGCGACAGAGTCATCGATGGGTCAGGGGGAGGTCCGGCGGCTTGACCACGGCGAGAACATTTACTCCCTAGACCTAAGCCAGGACGGTCGTTTCGCAGTGACGGGAGAGCTTCGCACGGTCAGTTGTTGGGACCTAGAAGCAGGCCGCCGACTCTTCGCTCTCGAAACCGGCGAGGTCCGGGGCGTCAGGGTCAGCCGTGACGGACGATACGCCCTGTCCGTAGGGCAAGGATCTACCGCCTTTCTGTGGGACCTACGTGCACCAGGACCTCGCAACTCTCGCCCGAAGCACCGAAGCTGGGTGACTGCGGTTGCCATCAGTGACGAGGGCAGGACCGCTTTGTCGGCTTGCGACCGGGACGCTTACATTTATTGCTGGGACGTGGCAACTAACCAAGTGCGCAGCACCCTGGAAGGCCACCGCAGCGGGGTGCGCGTAATTACCCTGCGGAAGGGAGACGTCGCCCTCTCGGGAGGTTATGACAGGGCGGTCCAATACTGGGACCTAAGAACGGGTAAATCCCGGGGCGTTCTCCGCGAGCACGGAGCCCCAATTTGCTCAGTGGCCTTAAGCAAAGACGAGACTTATGCGGTGTCCGGCAGCGATTTACACGATTATGACGATTGTGATCGAATCATCCGCCATGACCGGGAGGCAGGATCTCTGATCCGCTGGGACCTTAGGACTCTCGACTACCAAATTCTGAGCCACTCATTTGGTGCCTTTTGTGGTCAAGCAATGGGCGATCCTATCGAAGTCGCTATCACCGCCGATGGTCGCTTCGCGCTGTGCGGACGCGGCATGCATCTATCCCACTGGGAGCCGGCGGGCAGGCACCATTGGCGCAGTTGGGAAGCCGGCAAAGGGATCGTGACGAAACTTGCCATGAATGCGGATGGGACTAAGGCATTATCTGGGCACTATGGAGGTGGCCTTGTCTGTTGGAACGTTAAGCAGAGACGAGTAATCTGTGCAGTAGAAGGGCACGAAAGCCGTGTGACGGCTGTGGCCTTGTGCGCCAATGGGAATTATGGCGTTAGTGCCCAAGCAGACAGCACGGTCCGCTTTTGGGACCTGACACGGGGTGAACAGCTTGCCCTTTGGCCTGCCGACTGTGATGTGACCGCTTTGGCGATCACTCCAACTCACCCGTGGGTAGTGTGCGCTGGTGACAAAAGGGGAAACATCCAGTTCTTCCGGCTCGAAAAGGGAGGACCGCGCGAGCCAAGTTCGTAACGATGCGGGATTGCCCACTGTTGTATGCTCCCTCTGGCAGGACCTGGGTCGGCGGCATGGCCAACTTGTGCCGGTTCCCGCTCGAATGCGGCGAGTCTCCGTCAGGGTGCCACCCACCCCGCCGCATCCTGCTGGGCCGGCGCCGTCGTCTTCGGCCACCACCTCTACCCGATCCAACTGGAAGCCCCGCCGACACCACATAATGAGACTGTCCCGTCAGACACGCTGTCCACGGAGAATCGACCGACATGACTGATCAGCACCTCCCCCAGCGTCACTGCCGGTCAATCGAGTCTTCGTCAGCTCGACCTTCAGCAATCGGAAGCATGAGCGGGACACGCTGCAGGCGAACGTCTGGCCCTCACTGGAACGGGACTGCCGGCAGCGGGGCTTTCCGTTTCAGTTCAGGCGATCGACCTCCGCCGGGGCGTGCCGACCGAGGCGGGTCTCGACCACCGCATGATGCGGATCTGCTTCGAAGAACTCAGGCGGTCGCAGAAGACGTCACCCCAGCCCAACTCCTGTTATGGCGCCATTTGCAACGCCGATTGGCGAATCGTGTAGCGTGAGGATAGAATGCTTTGAAAATCGGGACCATACGGTTCCTATCATCGGAGAGAGCGATGGTCCGCGATGATTCTATCAGTGACTCTGCGGTCGAAACCATCCTCCCCTACGAACTCCGCATTGGCGTTAGCGGGCATCGGAAATTGAATGATGCCGCCGCCGTGGCCGAGGCGGTCGTGCGGGTGCTCGATCACGTTCAGCAGACACTCGAGTCGGCCGCCCAGTTTCCCGAGGGGCCGGCCGGGTCGCCGAGGTCGTTCTGGCAGAACTGTGAACAGCGCTTGACGCGGATGACCGCGTGGGTGTGGCGGTCGCTTCCCCTGTCGGCGACGCACACGCCGCCGGAGGGCCGCACGCCGGTTCGCTGGACGGTCATTTCACCGCTGGCAAAGGGAGCCGATCGGCTCGTGGCTCGGGCAGTCCTCAATCGGCCCGGCGCACGGCTGGAAGTGATCACTCCGTTCCCGGTCGACGAGTACCGGCGGGACTTCACCGAACCGGACGACCGAGCCGATTTTGAGCAACTGTTCGCCCTGGATCCGACCCCCGTCGCACTCGATCCCGATCTCGGTCCGCCGAACGCACCCGATGGGCAAGTCCGGCGGAACGAAGGGTACTTCGAGGTCGGAGGGCGGGTTGTCGACGCTTCCGAGATCCTCATCGTCGTCTGGAACGGTCAGCCGGCCGAAGGACGAGGCGGAACCGCCGACATCGTGCAGTATGCGGTCGAACGGGGACGGGTTGTCCTCTGGATCAATGCGGAGAATCCCGCAGCGCCGGCGCGGCAGATCACCGGCTTCGAACTCCGCGAGACTGAATCGGAAGCCGTCGCTGAACCAGTCACCCGGCCACTGCCGACGGTCGCTCGGCAACTCTCCCCCCGATTCCATCGCCTGGCCGCCTACAACCGCGACGCCGCCCACGACGCTGAGGAGGTCCGGGCCATCCTCGAACGGAATGCTGCAGAATTGCACGAGACGGCGAAGCGGGTCGGATTGCCGGCGTCGCTGTTACAACCGGTCCTGGAGCACCTGCTGCCGCACTACGCTCGGGCCGACCAGTTGGCGATTCGTTACCAACAGCTCTACGTGCGCTCGGCCATGCTGCTGTACGGCCTGGCGGCCTTTGCCGTAACGGTCGTTGTCGGGCAGGTGCTGTTTTTTCCGCATGCCCTGTGGCTGATCAGCTTCGAGATCGCCGCCATGCTGCTGGCCGTGATGCTGCTCAGGCTGGCGAAGATCGAAGCCTGGCACGAGAAGTGGCTCAACGACCGCCACTTGGCGGAACGGCTCCGCACGGCGATGTTCACCGTGCCGATGGGCCGGACCGCCACCCTGACTGCCGCGTCTTCGCCGGGTGTACTCCCGTTCTACCAGGGGCCGGAAGGCTGGTTCATCGAACCGTTCCGCCCGCTCTTGGAGAAGATCAAGCAGGCGATCCGCATCGAGCCGGAGCATCACGAGGCTCTGAAACGCTTCCTCATCGAAGGCTGGATCGGCAACCAGGCCGCCTGGCACGCCCGTAATGCCGTCCGGAAGCGTCGCTCGGCGCGGCGGTTTCATATCACGAGCGTCGTGCTGTTCATCACCACGCTGATTATGGCGACGCTGCATCTGGTCGGCGTAGGGCACGAGTACCCGGGGGGATCTCCGATTTCAGCCGCCTGGCATCTGGTCGGCCTGGGGATCACGTTTCTGGCGATCACGCTGCCGGCCTGGGCCGCCGCCGTGCATGCCGTGGGCACACTGCTCGATCGCGAGCGGATCGCCACCCGGTCGGAACGGATGGCGGAAATCCTCGACGCCCTGATCCGGCGGACCGAACAGGCGACGACGCTTGAGCAGCTTCAAACCGAGATCGCCCGAGCCGAAGAAGTCACCGCCGCCGAGAATCAGGAATGGCTCGCCTCCCTCAGCTTCCACGAACTGGTGCTGCCGGTGTGAATGTTCGCCCAGCTGAAAGAATACGACTGGACGATCAAGTCCTAACCGCTTCCTGTGATAGGGCGAATGGGAACTGTGGGGGACGGCAGCAGTAAGACGGGGAGTGCTGGCCGTTCTTCCCTCCTGCACGTGAACCGCGGGGCGGTCGAAAAACGGCTTTGGGCAGGCAGGATCAGTTCGAAGGAATGCTCGGCGCTCAAAATCGCCGCCCGAACTGTTCAGCGGCATCTCGAACTAAAGAGCCGATGTGGCCATCGACTTCGGAATTCCGAAGTCTATGCCCCCCACAGAAATCGCAGCACCTTCCGTTGCGGAAAAACGTCGAATCTCCACTCGAAAACCGCAGCAGGCACTTCCGACCGCATCCGCCTGCGCCGATCGATTTCCGATGGTTTTCCGGAGCGCCAAAGTTGCCGTGCGGGACAGGTTTCGGCGGCGCGGCACTAAGCTAAGTGCAGCCACTTCGCCCGCCGGCTCGGCCGAGCCAAATCCAGCCGATTTTCCCGGCGTCCCGGCTCCGCGGGTGAAACCAAATGCTTTGTTTCTGAGCCCGACCAACGAGCAACGACCACCAGTCCGCCCATCGGCTCGGCCATCAAGACGCCCGCCTGGCAACAGCCTGTCTTTGCCGGCAGAATTTATTGCGAGCACTCGGCTCGAAGTTCCGGTTCGAGAATCGAGCGAGGCCGATCAGCCTGCCCACACGGTGCCGCCTCCTGGCATGGAAGCCACCTTGGATAGCGGACGGTGATCGCGGCGCCAGAACTGCCATCATTACCCAGACCGCCTATGCTAACCCACGCTCATGCCTATGTGCTCCCCCTCGGGATTTTTTTCCGACTGCGGCGGTGCGCCGCCGAAAATTCGCCGTACTATTCACAATCTCCAATCCGTTCACGTCCGCCCGGAGGCGTGTTGAATGTCGAATGCAGGCTCCGACAGTATCGGCGACGGCCCGGAGGGGCTATGCGACGCCCATGCTCTCGGGACTGCGATTCAGGCGCATTTCGACCGGCTCATAGATCGATTCCTGCCCCGCCTCGATCGGTTGGTGAAAACCGTAGATGGCGCCGAGGCGCGGCCGCCTCGCCTGCTCGGCGCCCTCGTGTCGGGCTTCCGGGACGGCGCTGTCAACTATGCTATTGAGGGCGGCGGGGATCTCTCCTTCATCGATGCCGCATGCACGGCGATGCAAACTGAGGTCGCGCGCTCGTGCCCCCCCGGGACCGCGAAAGCGAACGAAACATGGCTCGAACCGGCAGCATTCGCGCGTTCCATTGTCTACTCCAACGACGATGAGCGTGCAGTCTCCAAGACCGTCGAGGAGGCACAGACGCTCGCCAACGAGGTCGTCCTCTCCTGCACTGGGCTAGCGAACTCGCTCGCAAGATTTTTTCGTGGCTCGGGATTTGAGCGACGGGATTTGCAACAGGAGGCACTAATTGGCCTGCGAGAAGCAGCGCTCAAGTACCAACCGTCCCTGGGCGTACCATTTGCCGCGTTCGCACGGGCCGTCGTTCTAAATCGCCTTCGCAGTGCACTCCGGAGATCCGGCGGCGCGACGGAGTATTCCGCACGCCAAGTCGGGGAATTTCGCGACGCTAAGATCCGCTTGGCCCATGAACAACGACGGGAGCCAACAAACGAGGATGTCCTGCGTTCTCTGGGCTGGGACGGGTGCAAGCGGGAAAACTTCCTCGCAGTACTGCGCATTCTAAAGCCAAAGGTCCTGCCTTCGACAGATGCAGAGCGGAGCGAGGTGGTCGTTCCCTCGCGAGAAGCCGATCCTGCGTCCGCAGCCGAGATGCGCGAGTCGGACGCCGAGATCCGTGAAACTCTGCTGCGCCTGCGTGCGGCGATGGAGCGACTGCCCGCAGAGGATCGTGAACTGCTCAACCTTCGGTTTTTTCAATCCCTCTCGTGGCGAGCGATCGGTGAGCGTCTGGGCCTCACCCCAAATCGGGTCGGCAGGAAGCTCGACAGGGTACTCACACTCCTCAGACGGGAGATGGGCGGCGCCAATCCCGCGACACGGAGCGCTGGGAGCGCCTGACTCAGTCCCGACGCAATACATTCAGGAGAGCACTGCATGACTTCCCGCGACGATGGCGGACACGCACTGAAGCGGCAACTCAGCCTGCTCGGTACCGCGCTCCTGTTGGAGGATAGCGGCCCGACGGACGGCTGCCTGCCGCAGGAGCGGTTGCGCGATCTCGCTCTACATCCGGACCGTCTCGATCCGACTACCCGGCACCACATGAGCCAATGCGAGCGTTGCGCCTACACATACGCGTCGTTCCGTGGCCTTGCCGCCGTTCGGGCGCTCGCGTCCTCCTGGCGCGTAACATTGGACGCGAAAACTCTTGATCCGGCCGTCAGGAATCGGGAGTGGCAGTTCTTCGGTCATCTGTATCTTGAAAACGGCTCGGTAACGTGGTGCGACAAGAGCGACTGGCTCTACAGTCCGCTATGCCTGCGCGTCACGATCATAGTCGACACAACCTCAGACTTGGTCGGAGTAACCATCGTCGATTCGCCTTCGGAAATGCGAGCCGCCACGCTGCACACACCGCGCTGTGCGGTAGTCCTTGAGCGTGACGATACCCTGGGGCTGTTTCAAGCCGCGGAGTCACTGGTCGGCGTGATGGGCCGTTCTGACCTCGACGCGGCCGGTGATGCATTCATAGAGGCGATGCGACATGGGGAGGTGTCACTCGAATTTGCGATCGCGTCGGAATGGGGCATGGTCAAGACCTCGGGCGAATGCGGAATCGCCGAACTTCTGGAGACGGAAGTCGTCGAACGAACGTTCGATTATCAGCTTCCCTCTGGCCTCCACTGCGATACGTATGTGAATGTCGGCCGGCTCTGCCGCTCCGAAGAATCTCTACAGCGCGTGGCTAAGGCGTTCGACCTGCTCCTCGACGACTGCGAATTTGACACCATTCTCACGAATGGATGGGCGATGGCGACCGTCGCTCGCAGGATCGCGAGCATCCGGAGGGAGCGGCGCGAAGGGCGGTTCGTCGAGGAGGTGATCTGCGAGGGCTACCAACGACTCGCGCTCGCCGGCGACATTCTCCCCGATAGCACCGTGCTCGTCCTCGTGGACGTGAGCGTAACCGGAACGCTCATCGGCCGGTTGCGCGAGCTTGTGGAGCGCGCTGGCGCGGTCGTGGCCGTAGTCGCCTGCCTAGTGGAGGCGGAGTCGCCCCGCTCGAAGCGGCTTCCGAGTCTGCGGCCACTCTGTCGAATCCCAATGGACGTCGTCGATCCGACCACAGAACATTGCCGCCGTTGTGACAAAATCGAAGCAAGGGTGTTTAATCCCATGTCACAATGCATGACCCAGCGTGCGGCCCATCCCCGGAGTCCGAGTGAATTCCTGGCGGAGAACGAAGAGGCGAGAGAGTTCTGGCGACTGGTGGATCTCGCCCACGCGTATGAACACCATCGCAAGGAGGAGCAGACGCATTACATCGCCTTTGTTGACACGCGCAAGCTCCTCGAGCATCCGGAAGTTGGATCACCGCTCATCACGCAGCTATCAGCCCGGATCCGCGAGTGCGTTGAGCCGGACGTGCTGCTGGCGCCGAACCGTCCTCGTGGGAAAGTGCTCGCCACAATGCTCGCCGCGGCGCTCTCGTCAGGCGGGGAATCGTTGCCCGTTGTGGCCGCCCATCGTCACCAGCGCCGCGGAGATCGGCGATTGTCCAGCCGGCCATGGTTCGTTCGCCCCGCGGACCGCGAATACCTCCAGGGAAGGGCGGTGCTCGTGGTAGATGCTGCTGCGGGACATGGGACGACCCTCGATCGCCTGACGCAGCTCGCCATGGAACACAATGCGAAGCAAGTTGGCGCCGCGGTGCTGGTCAGTCGGTTGCCCGATGCATGTGAACAGGCATTTGCTAATCGATTGTCCGCAGGATTCACTTGGCTGTATCACCTGCCGATACGTCCGGTGCTGATTCGCGGCAACGATGACAGCCTTTGTCCAATCTGCCAGCGGAAGGCCGCCATCGAGCAGGTGGCGAGGGCATCCGGAGTGGACGCGATTCAGCAGTGGCTGCAGCACCTCGGACGTCCCGTCCGACGAAGCGCCCCCGCTGCCCAGCCGAGCCGCAGAGGCCAGCAGTTACAGCTCTTCCCCATGTGTAATGATTTTCTGGAGCACTGCCGCGAGGCCGTTGCAAGCGGAGTCACGCTGCACGCACTGAACGCTGCGATGACCAACGGCATGGCGCCGCTGACGCTTCCGGAGATATTCAACAACCACATTCCTTCGCGCAACCGCGCGGCCATGGTCGAGCATTTGCCACAGGGAACGGTGGAATGGAGCGGTGAAACTCTTGCGGACGACCTCCGTGAGTTCCTGAGCAGAGGAACTGCCGCGAACGTTTGGCGGGCATCCGCTGAGATCCTTGTAAAGGAAGGAGCGGACGACTGGCTACTCCAAGTGGACGAACTGCTCGTGCGTTTGCGATGTACAAAAGCGAACACATCGTCGACGTTCTGGAATCACTTTGCCTGCACTGCCTACGTTGCCGTTACCCAGAATCCGCAAATTCGGCAGGCGGTCCGGGAGCGCCTCCTGCACGTCGCGAGAACTACCGCGGGAACTTCGGATGCCGAAGGCCTTCAGCGCGTGCTCGAAATGGTTCCGGAATAGCATATCCGGTGATGAACGTTGGCGCCGCCGGAGAACGAGGTCGTGTTCTGGCGTTCTGGACCTACGGGTTGACAAGGGAGGCGTTCGCCGCCGCGTCCGTATAGACGCCGCAGCTCCTTGGTGCAGATCTGCCGCCTCCACCGGGCGCCCCACGGCACTGTGAAGCTGCGGCTGGATGCCCATCGGTGCGGTCGAAACACGTCGATGCATCTCGTAGGGATGAGGTTCCTATACCTTCGTGCTGTCGGCATGCCCGCGGACTATCGTCGGCTCGGTAGGAGTTGGGAGTGCCTAGAGCGAAAGATTTCGGGCAGCATGGAGCGCGAAATGATTTTCGCCGTATTGTCTGGTAACGGCCAATGGCGGCCGGAATCGTTCACCGAATCTGAAAGGAACCTCCGATGGAAATGATCACGCTCACCTTCGCCACGACCGCTGGTGATTACACGGACGACTTCCCGCCCAATCAACCGCTTCATGCCGTGAAGACCAAGGTGATGGCACACCTCAAGCTAGACCCTGGCCAAGCGGACCAGTTTGTGGTGACCCGCGATGGAAATCCGCTCGATGAATCCAAGACGCTGGCCGAACTCGGGCTCGTCGATAATCTCATCCTCACCATCGAGCGCCATGACGTGGTGAAGATCTGACCTATGGACGCGGAAATCATCAAGGCTCTGATGGCAGAGCAACTCGAGCGCGTTCGCGACAGTGCCCTTTGCAGAGTGTTTGGCTGGGAGATTAGCGTGGACGGACTAAGTGCGTACGTCCACATGCGACCGCGCAGGAAACCGGACACGACATACCTCCTCCGGGCGTCCTTTGAAGATTTTCCCCGGCATGCGCCGTCGTGCGTCTTTGTGGACGTGGCGAGCCGGCAGCCGGACGACGACGCGTGGCCGCCCAAAACTCGTCATGGGGCCTCGCCGCCCGGCATTTGCACGCCCGGAACGCGGGAATTCCACAATCACTACCATGCAAATGACCGCCAGTACCCCTGGAGCCCCGACCGGTATCCGTTTCTGCAGACGCTGACAGAGATTCACCGCCTCATGGAACACGGGATAGGAACGTAACGATGAAGAACAAGCCATTCCGACCCCGGCCTCCCTATCCGAGTACGCGCCCCTACTGGGCGCCGCCGCTCGGGCGCCGCCGCATGCAGGTTCCGGACCGAGTCGGTTGCATCTGTGTCCCGTTATCGGTGCTGGAGGCGACGAGCGGCATCATGCGAGCATTCGGTGAAGAGCAGCGGGAGTGTTACGTCTGGTGGGGCGGGTACTTCACGGCTTCAGGTGACGCGCAAGTTCTCACCGCCTACTGCCCGGACATTGCGACAGATTATGGCCGGATTCATCTGCGCCTTGGCGATCTTCACGCCATCCACGGCGCACTGCGCGAACGAGACCAGGTGCTGATCGCCGAACTGCATACGCATCCGCCCGGCGCCGGCGGCCAGAACGAGGTTGACGCGGCCCACGCCGCGGCGCCGTATCCCGGGTTCATTACGGTCGTAGTCCCGGACTTCGCCGCTCCATTCTTCCATGATCTCCGGCGATGTCACGTCTACGAATACGTGCGCGACAACCGCTGGCGACAGCTTGACGCGTCCGCGATTGCCGACAAGTTCACGGTCGAAGAGTCCTTCGTCCAGGTGCGATCGACATGACGCAACACAGCCGCACGGAGCGGCTTCTCGAGCGCCTCGCTGGCGAGCGGGGAATCGCAGGCCAACTCGGCGCCGGCCGCGTGACGCTGGTGGTGCCGGCCCATGAGGCCGCTAATCCGCAGGCCCAACTCATCGCCACGTTTACGGCGAATCTGGCCGCGCGGCTCTTTCCGGTCGTGCGGCAGTTGAATGTCCATTTACCTCGCGACGCCATTCTGACGGCTTCCGTCCCGCGTTGGACAGGGAGCACGCTTGGGGGGTCCCTTACACGATTTTTCCGTGCGCTGGACCCGTCTGTAACCTGCGCCGTCAACAGCGGGCAGGCGGCGGACGATAATGACGTGACGGTCGTGTTCGGCTCGGCGGGGGACGTTCCCGCGACCGTGTATGCTGGCGGAACGGGATGGGTTGCGCAGCTCTCAACCGAAGGACATGTGCCGATCGCCGGCTCGCCCAACCCGGTGGGCGCCTACACGACAGCCGCTTTCACCGTCGCTGAGATCTGGAAGCAGCTGCTGGCGCCGTATGGCTATCTGTTCCCATACGTGCCCATGTTCCCGTTGCACGGCGACTTTGCCTTCTCCGCCTTCGATTACCGCCATAAGGCCGACGGGCCGAATCCGGAGTTGCCAGATTCGTTTTCCCTGGGGCGACTCACGACGATCGGCCTTGGCGCCGGCGGCGCCGGCGCTGCGTACACACTGGCGTCGCTACCGGATTTGCGAGGCCAGATGCGCCTGATCGAGCCGGATGAAGCCACTCTGTCGAACCTCAACCGCCTCGTAGTCGCCGACGCCGGCGATGTCCGGAAGAAGCAACCCAAAGTTAGCATTGTCGCCGAACTGCTTCGCCGTTTTCCGCAACTCAGCGTCGAGCCGCACGCCAGCGCCTTCGACGCCGTACGTCCGTCGCTTCGCCCGACGGATTATGCACGCGTGCTGGCTGCCGTCCACAGTCGCGCCGCACGGCATTCGATTCAGCTCGAAACGCCAAGCGTGCTGTGGGATGCAGCAGCGACCTCCACGGGTGAATTCCACGTGTGGCGCGTCGCGTTTGGACGGACACAGTGCTTGGCCTGCCGCCTCGCGTCGGAGGACCGGGACCCCGAGCGTGAGAAATCTCGCCAGTTAGAGACCCTGCTAGGCCAGCCCGCCGCAGTGTGGTTGCGCAAGATCCGGGACAATGAACGCTTCACGAAGACTGAGGCGGCGGCGCTGGCCACGGCGCTGAATGAGATCGCATCGGAGGCCGCACCGCCGACAGAGGGCCTGCGCTTCGGCGACTGGGAAGCAGAGCAATGCGGCAAATTGGACTTGCCCGATCCAGATGACGAGATCCCAATTCCGTTTGCGCCGGTGCTCGCCGGCGTTCTCCTGGCCGGTGAAGTTCTCAAGGAAGCAATCTTTCCGCGGGACGTCTTGAACGGGACGTATTGGAATACCCTGGTTGGCCGGTTCATGCCCCAGAACCAGCCGCGCTGTCCCGGGCCGCGGCCGGATTGTCCAATCTGCGCAAAGCCGGCGTTTCATGAGCAGCATGCGCGTCGGCGCGGGGGGCGCGGCGCATGATGGCTGCGATCCTTGCGCATGCGGCCGCCTTCCCTTAATCGGCGGCCGTGCTGGAATCTCATCGCTAAGTGCCTTGTTGCTCGTCGGTTGAGTTCGATACACTTGGGCGGGAGCCGGCTTGGCGACCCTGAAACGGTCTATCCCCCGACTGAAGCCGGCGTTATTCCCACGCACTGCCGCCTCCCGCTTCGATGGGCGGACCAGACGTTGTTGGCGGCGGTGCAGCGGCGCGAATTAGCGGATGACTTAGCCGCCCAGGAAAGCTCTCAGCGAGGCCCAAGAAGGCAGATTATGTTGATGGCCATCTCGTCCCGAGATGAATACCTAACCCGCCTCGGGTTCAGCTTCGATCGTGGGGGCGCGCATCTGGCTCGCTCGATGATGCTGGACGACCTGCGGCGGCTTTTGCAGCATACGCCGGACGCGGCGGCGACGCGGGAAGACTTCGCGCGGGCGATCCTGGACGACAACTGCCTGGGCAAGCGATCGGCGCGTTCTCGCGCCCTCGCCCTCCGGCACTTGAGCCGCCTCTACGCCTTGGACCCGTCCGTCGCGATCTACCGCGCGATGCGTTACCTCTGGCAGCGCGATCCCGAGGGACAATCGCTGCTGGCGTGC
Source organism: Planctomycetota bacterium (assembly GCA_019347795.1). Classification (GTDB taxonomy): domain Bacteria; phylum Planctomycetota; class Planctomycetia; order Pirellulales; family Pirellulaceae; genus JAHWKS01. The sequence goes on from JAHWKS010000018.1 coordinate 15,154, forward strand.
CTCGTTGCCTACACCCGCGATCCTGTACTACAGCTGAGCGCCCCCTTTATTTTGCAGATGCCCTTCGGCAACGCCCTGGTGAGAGCAGACTTGGAGCAGTTCCTCGACGCGGACGAGCAAGGCCGCTTCAGCAAAGCGACGTTGAAATCGACGGCCCAAAACATTTCGACCACGTGGACGCACGCCGGGCACGTGAAGGGGCGTGTGCGAAAAACCCGCTCGGCCGCATCGCCGACGCCCGGGGCGGCGGCATTGGCCCTTTTCCTCGGTTACCTGACCGGCGCCCGCGGCCAGACGCTGTTCGAGACGGAGTACGCGAAGCTGCTGGATTGCACGCCGGACCGCACGATCGAGCTGGCGGAAGCGGCCTCGCGACGGGGCTGGATTGTTTTCAAGCGGATCGG
>JAHWKS010000681.1 GCA_019347795.1 Planctomycetota bacterium
ACCCGCAGCCGAACATCACGATGGTGCGCGAAACGCCGGGGACCGCCACCGTCGCGTACGCCAGGTACGCGGCCAACACGGCCAGAAAGGCAACAGCGGCGCGAGCCAGGCGAGCGAGCACGGAGGAAGAAATGCGAAATGGGGAATGCGGAATGCGGAATGACAGGCCCAATAGCCGGCGACCAACGCGTCGCCGGAACCGTGCTGCGAGTCGCCTCAGCTCTCGTACTTCTGAATCAAGTCCTCCCACCGGCGTTTGGCTTTGAGGATGACTTCCACCGCCTCCCGCACGGCGCCGGCGCCGCCGGGAAGTTTCGTCACCAAGGCCGCGGCCGACTTCACCTCCGGCGACGCATCCGCCACCGCTACCGCCAGCCCCACGTGCTTCATCACGGGGAGGTCGGGCAGATCGTCGCCGATGTAGGCGGCCTGCTCCGGCGCCAGGTTCAGATCGCTGAGCACCTGCTGCACGGCGCCGAGTTTTTCCTCCACTCCCTGTCGCAGCACGTCGAAGCTCAGCTCCGCCGCCCGCGTTTTGACGATGTGCGAGGTGCGCGACGTGACCACGCCGAAGCGGAATCCCGCGCGCCGCCATAACTTTACGGCCAGCCCGTCGCGGACGTGGAAGGCCTTCGTTTCGATCCCCTGGTTGTCGAACATCAGGCGACCGTCGGTGAGCACGCCGTCCACGTCGGACAAGAGCAACTCGATCGGCTGGCAGCGAGCATCGAACTTCATTCTTACGCCGCTTTCCTCTGAGGAGCCGGCGCCGCATCGGCCGGCTGATCCGGCGTCGCTTGCTCGGCGGACGAGCCAAGCACGTCGGTGATGTCGATCAGGCCGCAGGGGCGGCCGGCTTCATCAATCACCGGCAGCTCGCTGATCCGGCCGCCGGCCAGCAAATCGACCGCCTCGCCCAGCCGGGCGCCGCGGCGGATCGCCTTGGGGCGGCGGGTCATCACCTCGCGAACCGCGCAGTCGAGACGATCGTCGCGACGATCCTCCACGAGCCTCGCCAGGTCGCTGTCGGTGAAGATCCCCGTCAACATGCCCTGGTCGTCCACCAGCATAATCGCCCCCGTGCGACGGCCGGCGCGGCGCACCGTTGCGAATGCTTCCCGCACCGACTGCGACTCGCGGGCGATGCGGCATTCACCGAGCGGCCGCATGGCGTCTTCCACGCGGGTCAACCGGCGGCCCAGGCTTCCAGCCGGATGATAACGATAAAAATCATCCGCCGTAAAGCCGCGGGCCTTGCTCGCCACCAGAGCCAGCGCATCCCCCAGGGCCAGCATCGCCGTGGTGCTGGTGCTGGGCGCCAGTCCCAGCGGACACGCCTCCTCCAGCATGCCCAGGTCCAAGGCCACCGTCGCCTGGCGCGCCAGCGTGCTGTGAGCCCGGCCGGTGATGGCGATGATTGGGTTCCCAAACGCCCGCAGCGCCGGGAGCAGGCGAACGATCTCTTCGGACTCGCCGCTGAAGGAGAGCATCAGCACCACGTCCCGCGGTCCGACGCGGCCCAAATCGCCGTGAACCGCCTCCGCCGGATGAAGAAAGTGAGCGGCAGCGCCGGTGGAGGCGAGGGTGGCGGCGATCTTTTGCCCAATCAGCCCCGTTTTCCCCATTCCGCTGACAATGACGCTCCCCTGGCACGCGAGAACCACTTCCACTGCCTGGGAAAATCCTCGCGGCAGTCGCTCCGAGAGCAATAACAGCGCCTGCCCCTCGCTCCAAAGAATCTCCCGCGCCAGCGCCTGCTGTTGAAAGGGGGAAAGCTGCGGCGAGTGGGCATCCTGCGGCTTCATGCATCGGTCCTTACACGCAGAGTCCGGGCCGCGGATTGTATCGCCGCCTCTGATCCAAGACAACGCGAAAGCCGACGCCGCAAAACGGGAAAGAAGTTCACTTCTGCTTCCTCGCCCACTCCAGATATCGCGACAGCTTGGGATGCTCCCGCAGCGCCTCGACTGTGTTGTAGTGGCGGCCGAGCTCCTTCTCATCCGGGGCCAAGTCGTGGATGGCGCGGTGGCAGTCGCGGCAGACGCCGATCGTCGCCCGCATCTGACTCCTTCGTGAAGTTCTTCTTGAACCACTTGTTGCGATGGCAGGTGCGCGGGATCAAATGATGCTCCGTCACCCCGCGCTTGGTGACGCGGCCGCAGAGATCGCAACGCCTGGGATCACGATCGTTCATGGGACTATGGCGTTATTAACACGCGAGTGTGCGGACGCTGCGGGACGTACGATGGTCGCTCGTCGCCACCACCGAGCTTGCCTCGGTGGCGTCATGCCTTTGCTTCAGAAGGAGCGCCCCCAAACACCTCAACCCTTTCGGTTCGGCCGCCAGCGGCGGCCGAACCGAAAGGGTTGAGGGGAGTAGCGCGGCGTCATTCTGGAGCAAAAGCTCGATTCCACCGAGACAAGCTCGGTGGAGCAAGCTTTATAATCTTAAGCGCGTTCCATCCCCGCGTGGTGGATCCGGGCCGCGACTCTTCGGGTGATAAGAATCCATGAAGCTCGTCATCACCGAAAAGCCTTCGGTGGCTCGCGATCTGGCGGCGTTCCTGGGGGCGGGACGGCGCGGGGATGGGTTTCTTGAGGGGAAGGGATACAAGGTCGCCTGGGCGCTGGGGCATCTGGTGGGGCTGTGCGAGCCGGAGGACTATGACCCGTCGCTCAAGCGATGGGCGCTGGAGACGCTCCCCTTCGTGCCGCGGGAGTTCCGGCTGAAGGTGATCGGCGACGCGGCCGCCCGACGCCAGTTCGACGTGCTGCGGCGATTGCTCAAGTCGGCCGACGAGATCATCTGCGCCACCGACGCCGGCCGCGAGGGAGAGCTGATCTTCCGCTACATCCTCGAGCAGGCGGGACTGGCCCACCGCCCCTTTCGCCGTCTCTGGCTCAACTCGCTCAACCCCGAGGCGATCCGCCGCGCGTTCCAGAACCTGCGGCCCGGCGCCGATTACGACCGGCTATACGCGGCGGCTCGCTGCCGCAGCCAGGCCGACTGGATTGTGGGCCTCAACGCCACCCGCAACTTCACCGTCCGGCACGGCGGCAAAGGTCTGCTCTGGAGCGCGGGCCGGGTGCAGACTCCGGTGCTCTCGCTGATCGTAAACCGCGACGACGAAATCCGCGCCTTCCGCCCTGAGACGTTCTATGAAGTCTGGACGACCTATCGCGAAACCGCCTTCAAGCACAGCGGCGACCGCTTCGCCAGGCGGGAGGAGGCCCAAGGCTTGCTCGATCGCGTCGCCGGGCGCGGGTTCGCCATCGTTAAGATCGAGCCGAAGCGGCGCGTCGAGCAGCCGCCGCAGCTTTATGACCTGACCGGGCTGCAGCGGGACATGAACCGCCGCTACGGCCTCTCGGCCGACCGCGTGCTCAAGGCGGCGCAGAAGCTGTACGAGGCGAAGGCGATCACGTATCCGCGGACCGACTCGCGTTACATCACCGGCGACATGAAGCCCGAGGTGCGGGAGATTCTCAGTCGCCTTCAGCCGCACAAGCCGGCGGAGATCGGGAAGCTCTCGCTCGACAAGCTCCCGTTCACGGCGCGGATCGTGAACGATCGCAAGGTGTCCGACCACCACGCGATTCTGCCCACGGGCGCCTGGCCCGCTTCGCTAAGAGGCGCGGAAGCGAAGGTGTTCGACGCGGTGGTAGTGCGGCTTATCGCCGCCTTCTACCCGCCGTGCATCAAGCTGCTCACCACGGTAGACGGCGAAGCCGACAAGATCCCGTTCCGCGCCACGGGAGTGCAAATCCTCGACCCCGGCTGGACGGAGCTGTACCCCCGTAGGTCCCGCCTGCCGGGCGGGACCTTCCGCGACGGAGCGAAGGAGTCGAAACTGACGACAGAAGAATCACTCGACGAGACATCCGACGAAACATCCGCTCCTTCAGAAGAAGGTCCCGCCCGGCAGGCGGGACCTACGCAGCCGCTCCCCGAATTCAAGATCGGCGAGCGCGGTCCGCATGAG
>JAHWKS010000682.1 GCA_019347795.1 Planctomycetota bacterium
GGGCGGTTGACGGTGGGCGCCTACTTCGCCGCGGGTTTTACGGCGGTGATGAGGAACGTGGGGTTGAGGGCTTCGAACCGCATGCGTTCGAGCTGGTGGATGCCGCGTGAGATTTGCACCATGCGGACCGCGGCGTCGCCGGAGGCGGCGTGCAGCACCTCGCGCACGGCGGCGACGTTCTCGACGCTGTTCACGTTCACGACGATTCGCCCGCCGGGCTTGAGCCGCTCGTAAGCCTGCTCGGCGATTTTGCCCACCGAGCGGCCCGCGCCGCCGACGAAGACCGCATCGGGAGTCGGCAGGCCCTTCCACGCCTCCGGCGCCTTCCCCAGCACCGGCTTGACGTTGGAGACGCCGAACCGCTGCACGTTGGCCGCGATGAGCTGATGGTCCTCCGGGTCCATCTCAATTGCGTAGGCCGTTCCCCCCTTGGCGATCTGCGCCGCCTCGATGGCGACTGAGCCGCTCCCGGCGCCGACGTCCCAAAACACGCTCTCGAGTCCCAGGTCCAGCTCCGACAGCGTGATCGCCCGGACCTCGGCGGGAGTCAGCAATCCGCGGTGCGGCTGCGATTGCAGGAAGGCGTCGTCGGGGTTGCCGAACAGGCGCCGGCCGCGCATCTCGTTGGGGCGGTCGGGCGGCTCGGGCTTGCGGACCAGGATCAGCACGTTCAGCGGCGAAAATTCCTGCTGGGCGACTTCCGCTAACTCGGCGTGCGTGACCCGCTCATCCGGAGAGCCGAGGTTCTCGCAGACGTAGGCGGTGAAGTAGTCGATCTTCTGATCCAACAGCGCCGCCGCCACGGCCGCCGGCGGGGCCGCCTCGCTCGTGAACAATCCCGCCTTCTCCGCCAGCCGGACCTTCTCCACGATCCGCCCCAGCGGATGGTTCGCCAGATCCGCCAGATACGCCTCATCCCAGCTTTCCTTCACGCGGGCGAAGGCGAGCTGCATGGTGCTGACGCTGGGGACGACCTCGCAATGCTCCTTCCCCAAGCGCTGCACCAGGAACCGCGCCGTCCCGTAAAACAAGGGGTCGCCCGTCGCCAGCACAACGCTCCGACGATTCGGGTCCGCCTCGATGCGGGCGATCATCCGGTCCAGATCAATTCCTACCGGAATCCGCTCCGCCGGCAAGTCCGCCACCGCCTCCAGCGTGTGCGGGCTGCCGAAAATCAGCTCCGCCCCTTGCAATAAATCGCGGGCGCCGGCCGTCAGCCCCTCCAGGCCGTCGTCGCCGATGCCGATGATGTGAACCTTCTCGCGCGTCGCCGCCATGGTTTTTTCCCGCATAACGTACAACGGGCATCCGAGCCCGTCGAGACAGGGGTCCGCCTCGCCGGATTCTACGCCTTCCGCCGGGGCGGCGAAAGCCGCGCGCCGGCGCGCCGCGCCGAGCCGGGAAGTAATCACCTTATCCGGCGGGATCCAGCGCCTGATACAGCGGAAGGTGGCGGTAGTAGACCTCCAGCATCAACAGCCGCAGCGAGGTGGCGTAAAGCCGGCCGCCGTCCCGCTCCCAGCGATCTTTCGGATTCCACGACCCGGGAGCGGCGCCGTCCTTAACCTGGGACTGGATCAGCGCGTCGCGCTGCGCCTCGTTCCATTGCCGCCAGTGCTCGCCCTGGAGGTGATACATCACCTGCGTCGCGTAGTACCAGTAATAGCTGGTGTCGGCGGGGTGGAGGTGAGACAGCAGATAGTCGCCTCCTTGCAAGAGCCGCGGATCATTCCGCTCCGCCCCCAGGTATTGAAGGCACAGGAGGGCCTCGGCCGTCATCGCCGGCGATGGATGGGCGTTGGTGTAGCCGAACTGGCCGAGTTGTTTTCCTTTGGCGCCAACGCGCTCGAGCCACTTCTTCGCCCGCTCGAGCGTCTCCTGCGGCACATTCAGCTCGGCGATCTCTCCGCTCTTGAGCGCCATGATCTGCCAGCCGAAGACCGACGTGTCGCCGTCCTGCCCGGGCGAGTATCGCCAGCCGCCGCTGTTCTTGTGCTGCGCGTGGACGATAAAGTCGATCGCCTTCTGGGCGGGCCCGCGAAGCCCGGCGTCGTTCGTCATCGCGTAGGCTTCGCAGAGGGCGATCGCCGCCACGCCGTGACTGTACATGTGGCCGTTGCCCGCCCCGCCGGTGAAGAGGTCGCCGTTCTCCTTTTGATTCGCCGCCAGCCAGGTAAGGCCCCGGCCGACGACATCGGCGTAGTCCCCCTCTTGATGCGTGTGCCCGGCGCCGAGGAACGGCAACAGGGCAAAGCCGGTGGCGGCCGTGTCGGCGCTGCGACCGCGCCCGCCGCATTGCTGTTGCGGATGATGCTCCTGACAGAGCTCGTGAAAGCGGTCGAGGCTCCAGCGGCCGTCCCGATGCTGATGCCGGGCGAGCCACGCCAGGCCCCGCCGCACCGCGGCTTCCGTCTGATCGCTGCCGCCGAAGGCCTGGAGGAGATCTTCCTTCGCCTCGCTCTGCCGCAGGCGGAGCATCGCCTGCAGCCCGATGTCGTCTTCCGCGTACATCAACAGCGGCGAGCGCGAGTCCCGCCGCGCGAGTTCGGCCGAGCGGCCGTTGAAGTCCGGCGCCGTCTCGACTCGCTCGATTGACGGATCGCCGGCCTCGAAGTCCCGGCTGGGACCGCTCGTGCGTTTCATGGAAACCGGAAGTAATCGTTTGGCGCCCGGGAGCGAGACTTTCTCGCGAGCTAGGGCAACCTCGGCTGCCGCGGTCGAAGCGGCGTCAGGGTTGCCGGCGGCGAGTTCGATCGCGGGCGCAGCGTCGATCATTTCCGCTACGTCCGCGTCGCGAGATTGCCGGCGGCGGCTGAGATCGGCCGCGGCCCGCGACTCTTGCGGTTGCGGCGGCGGAGTCTCCGCCCGAGCCAGCTCTTCCGCGCCAGGAAACGCGGCGATCTCCGACGGCGGAGCATCGCCGGCGCGCGACCGTTCGCCAATGCCGGGCGCGGCTGCAGCGGTTCGCTCGATGGCCACTTCCTGCCGTTCTGCGGAGGGCGCCGATTCGCGAATACCCGGAGCGAGGTCGGCCCCGGTCAACTCGGCGCCCTCGATGACTTCCGCCGGGGCGGACGCAGCCGCTGAGAGGCGGGCGAGCGCAACCTCCGGCCGCGACGACGTGGGCGCCGCATCGGCATCCGCTGGGTCAGCCGCAGCGACGCCGCTCTCCGCAGGAGCGGGCAATTGCGCGGCGAGAGCGACCTCGCGCCGCGGGTGCTCCGGCGCCACCGGGGCGCTGGTCATCTCTCGCGCCAGCGAGACATCGGCACGCAGTTCCTCCGCCGGGTCGGCCTCCACGACCGCGTCGGCTGCGGGCGTTTGTTCGGCCCGGACGGATGGCGCTTCCTCGGCGGCCGCCACGTCAAGCTTCGCACGGCGAGGCGCGTCAACCGGCGCCGTGGTCGCCGCCGGCGGCGCCGTCGCGGTCCTTGTTTCAGTGATCGCCTCGGCATCGGACGACGGATACAACTCCGCCGGCGCCTCGGCGACCGGCAAGCTCCGGGGCGCGGAGTTCATCACCGTCTGCGCCGCCGTTCGCCCGACTTGCACGTCCTCGGCAGGCGTGGTTGCCTGCGGCTCGACCGACGGCGCCGGAAGGGCTTCGGCGGCCGCCCGCTCGCTGCCGGCGGCTTGCGAGTGCGTCGGCTGAGCGCGAGCCAACTGCGGCGCCGCGACGCCCGCGAGGGGCGCATCGGCCGGCGACGACTCCGGCGCCACGGCTTCGCGCACCAGCGAATCGCTCTCGTTCATCGCGGGCTTGCTGAATCTCGGCGCCGATACGATCGCTGTCGCGCGAGATCGCCGCGATAACTCCACCGGCTCGGCAACCGGCATCGGCACATTCTCCGGCGAGGGCGCCGGCGGCAAGGTTTCCAGCTCCGCAGCGTCCGAAGTTTCCGGCGGCCCGGGCGCCCGGCGAGCGAAAGTCGTTTCCGACGCCGGCTGGGTCGCGTCAGGCGCGGTTGCCTCCGCCGGCGGC
>JAHWKS010000683.1 GCA_019347795.1 Planctomycetota bacterium
AAGTTCCGCATCGTCGGGGGCAACTCCGGCATCCAGTACCGCAGCAAGGAGGTGGATAAGTGGGTCATCGCCGGCTACCAGGCCGACTTTGACGGCGATGGGAACTGGACCGGCACGCTTTACGAGGAGAAAGGCCGCGGCATCCTCGCCAAGCGCGGCAATAAGGTGGCGATTTCGCCCGAGGGGAAGGCAGAGGTTGTCGGCCAGACAACGCCCGAGGCGGAGATTCTCGCCTCCTATAAGAAAGGCGAGTGGAACGACTACACGATCATTGCCCAAGGCAACCACCTGATCCAGAAGGTGAACGGACTGGTGACGGTGGACGTGACCGACAACCAAAACGAGAAGGCGGCCGAGTCAGGGCTTCTGGCTTTGCAGCTTCACGCCGGGCCGCCGATGACGGTGCAGTTCAAGGACATCCGCCTCAAGCGGCTGGGCGAGAAGCGCGGCGACTCGGCGCAGGCGGATTCCTCCGGCGAAAAGAAGAAGGTCGTCTTCGTCGCCGGACGGCGGAGCCACGGGTACGGGGCGCATGAGCACTACGCCGGCTGCGTGCTGCTGGCCAAGGAGCTGGAGAGCGCGATGCCGAACCTCGAAACTGAGGTCTACCGCAACGGCTGGCCGGAGGAGGCCGGCGCATTTGACGGCGCCGACTGCATCGTCATGTATGCTGACGGCGGCGGCGGACATCCGGTCATCCCGCACCGGGAGGAAGTGGACAAGCTCGCCAAGAACGGAGTCGGTATCGTCTGCATTCACTACGCGGTGGAGATTCCCAAGGACCGCGGGGGCGAGGAGTTTCTCGACTTGATCGGCGGCTATTTCGAGGCGCACTGGTCGGTGAATCCGCATTGGACGGCCAACTTCCAGACGCTGCCCGAGCATCCGATCACCCGCGGCGTGGAGCCGTTTGCCATCAACGACGAATGGTACTACCACATGCGTTTCCGCGAGGGGATGGAAGGCGTCACCCCCATCCTCACCGACCATCCGCCGAAGGAGACGCTCTCGCGCCCCGACGGCGCCCATAGCGGCAACCCGGCGGTGCGGGAGGCGATCGCCAAGGGCCAGCCCCAGCACGTGGCGTGGGCGGCGGAGCGCGAGGACGGCGGCCGCGGCTTCGGGTTCACCGGCGGCCATAATCACTGGAACTGGGGCGACCCAAACTTCCGCAAGCTGGTGCTCAACGCCATCGCGTGGTGCGCCAGGGCGGACGTGCCCGAGGAAGGCATCCAGGCGAAGCCGCTGGCGGTGGCGGAATTGGAGAAGAACCAGGACTTCGAGCAACCGGCGAACTTCAACCGGGAGGACATCCGCAAGCGGCTGAACCTCCCCGCCGACGGCGAGCCGTCGCAGAAGCCGGAAAAAAAAACGACTGAGCGAAGCCGCAAAGTGAAGCCGGCGTTTGAGTCGGAGGTGATTACCACGAAAACGCCCGGCCACGCGGTCGAGGTCGAAACCGACATCGCCGGCGCCGAGCAGTTGTACCTGGTGGTGACCGACGGCGGAAACGGTTTCGCGTGCGACTGGGCCGACTGGGCCGAGCCGCGGCTTGTCACCGCCGACGGCAAGAAGAAGCGGCTCACCGAGATTCCCTGGAAGTACGCCGGGACCGACTGGGGCCAGGTCCGCGTCAATGCGAATGCGGAAGGCCGCCCGCTGCGGATCGATGGGAAGCCGGTGGAGTACGGCATCGGCGCCCACGCCAACTCGCTCATCGTCTATGACTTGCCGCCCGGTTTTGTGAAGTTCCGCGCTCGTGCGGGATTGGACAACGGCGGGACGGATCAAGACGGCGGGAACGCGACCAGCGTGGCCTTCGCCGTCTATACACAGAAGCCGCCGCAGGCGGCGCTCCGCGGCTCGTCGGGAGGTTCCGCGCCGGGAAGCCATGACCCGGAAGACGCGGTCGCGGCGCTCGACGTGGCGGACGGGTTGGAGGCGACGCTCTTCGCCGCCGAGCCGGATATCTTGAGCCTCACGAATCTCGACGTCGATCATCGAGGCCGCGTCTGGGTGTGCGAGGTGGTGAACTACCGCCGCCACGACGGCCGCCGGCCCGAGGGAGATCGCATTCTCATCCTCGAAGACACCGACGGCGACGGCCGGTGCGACAAGACGAAGGTCTACTACCAAGGCCGCGACATCGACTCGGCCATGGGCATCTGCGTGCTGGGGAACCGCGTGATCATCTCCGCCACGCCCAACATCTGGGTCTTCACGGACGAGGACGGTGACGACAAGCCCGACGGCAAAGAGGCCCTCTTCACCAAGACCGGCCAGCCGCAGCACGATCACTCCGCTCACTCCTTCCTCTTCGGCCCCGACGGCAAGCTGTACTGGAACTTCGGCAACACGGGGCGGGCGGTGCATGATAAGAATGGCGAGCCGGTGATCGATTTGTTCGGCAATCGCGTGGTCGACAACGGCGATCCGTACTTCGGCGGCATGATCTTCCGCTGCGATCAAGATGGGACCAACTTCGAGGTGCTCGCGCACAACTTCCGCAACAACTACGAGACGACGGTAGACTCGTTCGGCACGCTCTGGCAGAGCGATAACGATGACGACGGCAACCGAGGCGTGCGGATCAACTATGTGATGGAGTACGGCAATTACGGCTATCGCGAGGAGATGACCGGCGCCGGCTGGAAGTCGCCCCGCACCAACCTGGAAGAGGAAATCCCGCTGCAGCACTGGCATCTGAACGATCCGGGCGTCGTGCCGAACTTGCTGCAGACGGGCGCCGGCTCGCCGACGGGCATCACCGTGAACGAAGGCGATCTGCTGCCGGGCGTGTTCCGCAACGAGGTGATCCACTGCGATGCCGGGCCGAACATCGTGCGGGCGTATCCGGTGGAGAAGGACGGCGCCGGGTACACGGCGGCGAGCGTCGATATCCTGCACGGCGCCCGGGACAACTGGTTCCGCCCGGCCGACGTGTGCGTGGCGCCCGACGGCTCGCTCTTCGTAACCGACTGGTACGATCCGGGCGTTGGCGGCCACAACATGCAAGACCTGGAGCGGGGCCGACTCTTCCGCATCGCCCCGCCGGGTAGCGAGTACAAGGTTCCGCAGTTCGACTTTGGCGCCATCAAAGGCTGCGTCGCGGCGCTAAAGAATCCCAACTACGCCGTCCGGTACCTGGCGTGGGAGGCTCTGCAGGAGCGCGGCGCCGAAGCCGAGCCGGCGCTGGCGAGCATGTTCGAGAGCGACGAGAACCCGCGTCATCGCGCCCGCGCTTTGTGGCTGTTGGGCAAGATTCCCGGCCGCGGCGAGGAGTACGTGAAGCGGGCCATCGCCGACAAGAACTCGGACATTCGCATCGTCGGGGTTCGCCTCGCGCGGCAATTGCCGATCGATGTCGCTCAAGTCGTGGCGGCGCTGGGCAACGATCCTTCGCCGCAGGTGCGTCGCGATTGCCTTGTCGCGCTGCACCAGAACGACTCGCCCCGCACGCCGGAGTTGTGGGCGGAGCTGGCGCTGCGGCACGACGGCGAGGATCGCTGGTATCTGGAAGCTCTGGGCATCGGCGCCGCGGGGCAGTGGGACGCATGCCTCGACGCCTGGCTGTCGGAAGTCGGCAACGACTGGAACACGCCCGCCGGCCGCGACATCATCTGGCGATCGCGCTCTTCCGAGACGCCCGCCTTGCTGGCGAAGATCATCGCCGATCCCCAGACGCCGCGGGACGAGCTGCCGAGATACTTCCGGGCGTTTGACTTCCTTACCGGGCCGGAAAGCCAGGCGGCGCTTTCCGAATTGGCGGTGGCCAAGATCGACGACGTGGTGCGACAGTCGCTGGTGAGCAAGGAAACGTTCAGCCGATTGAACGCCGACGTCGTGCGCATTAACGAATCGCTTGCAAAAGCCGTCGATGCGGCGGCGCAGCGAACCCGCGGCACGAGCGACTTTGTGAGCCTGGTCGAGAAGTTCAGGCTGGAGCGGTACTATCCGGAACTGCTCGCACTGGCGCGGGAG
>JAHWKS010000684.1 GCA_019347795.1 Planctomycetota bacterium
GATGAGGAGTATCTCTCGCCGGAGTTGATCCCGAAGTACCAACTGTACCTCTCCTTCACCGGGGGGCCGACGCTGGCGGTGCTCCGCGATCGCTATGGCTCGCCTTGTCCGCGGCCGTTCTACTGCTCGGTCGATCCCGACCATTACCGGCCGGCGGATCGCGAGCCGCAATGGGACCTCGGCTATTTGGGCACCTACAGCGAGGACCGGCAGCCGACGCTCGATCGCCTGCTGCTGGAGCCGGCGCGGCGAATGCCGCAAGGGAGCTTTGTCGTGGCCGGGCCGCAATACCCGGCGTCGATCGAGTGGCCGGCGAACGTGGAGCGTCTCGACCACGTGCCTCCGGACCGGCATCCCGCGTTCTATGCGGGTCAGCGGTTCACGCTCAACGTCACGCGGGGCGAGATGATCGTCGCGGGCTACTCGCCCAGCATCCGCCTGTTCGAGGCGGCGGCATGCGGGTCGCCGATCATCAGCGACATCTGGGAGGGGCTGGAGACCTTCTTCGCCCTCGGCGAGGAGATTCTCATCGCCGCTTCGCCCGAGCAGACGTTGCGATACCTGACGGAGATTCCCGAAGAAGAGCGAAGACGAATCGGCGGGCGAGCAAGAGCGCGCGTTCTGGAGCATCACACCGCGGCGCATCGCGTCCGTGAACTGGAGCAATACGTCAACGATGCGGTCGCGGTAACTTGTTCGTAAGTATTGAGGAGGAAAGCCATGTCAACATCCAAACAGACCACCGACCACAAAACCATCCGCAAGTGGGCGGAGGAGCGCGGCGGCCATCCTGCCGCCGTGAAAGAAACAACCTCGAAGGACGATCCGGGCATCCTGCGGATCGACTTCCCGGGCTACAGCGGCGAAGAGACGCTGGAGGAGATTTCCTGGGACGACTTTTTCCAGAAGTTTGACGAGTCCAATCTCGCCTTTCTCTACCAGGAAAACACCGACGGCCAGACCAGCCGCTTCTGCAAGTTCGTCAGCCGCACGTGAGCATGACCGCAGCCAGCAGCCTTCCCGCCGAGGTGACGGGCGCCGTCGACGCGCTGGGGCCGTGGTTTCACAATCTGCACCTGCCCGGCGAGGTGCAGACGGCGCCCGATCATGCGCTGGGGGATTTCCCGCGCAACAAGTGGCTGGTGATCGAGCCGCACGTCCCGGACGACCTGCAAGGTTGGACCGTGCTGGATGTCGGCTGCAACGCCGGCTTCTATTCGTTCGAACTGGCCCGCCGCGGCGCGACGGTGCACGCGATCGACCTGGATGAGCACTACCTGCGTCAGGCCCGCTGGGCGGCGGAGCAGCTCGAACTGGCGGATCGCGTGACGTTCGAGAAGCTGCCGATCTATCAGCTCGCCCAGCGGCCCCAGCGGTACGACCTGGTGTGGTTCATGGGGGTGCTTTATCACTTGCGTTACCCGCTGCTGGGGCTGGACATCGTCGCCCGCAAGACGCGGCGGCTGATGATGTTCCAGACGATGACCATCCCCGGCGAGGAGTCCTTCATGCCGCCGGACGATGTGCCGCTGGACCAGCGGCGCATGTTGTGCGACCCGGCCTGGCCGACGATGGCCTTCATCGAGCGGCGCGTGGCGGGGGATCCGACCAACTGGTGGGCGGCCAATCCGAGCTGCGTGGAAGCGATGCTGCGCAGCAGCGGCATGCGGCTAGTCACGCGCCCCGCCCACGAAGTCTATCTCTGCGAGCCCGGCGCCAATGACGGTCTGGGCATCGGGCATCTCAAGGAAGACGAGTATCTCGCCGCGACGCAATTCTCGCCGCGCACTTGACTCTTGCACGGAGCTTTTGCCATGACGGTGACTCCCGCCGCGCCCCTCCTCGGCGTTTGCCAATGGTTCCACTACGAAGACTATCAGGGCGTGCGCGACGCCGTGCAGACGATGCGGCGGTTGGGCGTGCGGCATCTCCGCACCGGCGTCTCCTGGGCCGACTTCCATCGACCTGCAGGCCGCCAGTGGTACGACTGGCAGATGGAGCAATTGGCGGAGTTCGAGGTGCTGCTTTCGGTCTGGCACACCCCGCCGTCGATCGCCGAAGGGAGCAAGTGCGCCGGGCCCCCGCGCCGTCTGGAGGAGTACGGCGAGTTCATCGGCTATCTAATCGAGCTGTACGGCGAGCGGTTCTCCCATTTCGAACTTTGGAATGAGCCGAACAACCGCCTGAAGTGGGACTTCAGGAACTTCGACCCGGACTGGTCCAAGTTCGGACGGATGATCCGCATCGCCGGGAAAGCGGCGCACGACGGGGGCAAGCCGACGGTCCTCGGCGGGATGGTTCCGGTCGATCACCACTGGCTGGAGTTGGTCGAATCGCACGGGGCGTTGGAGCACATCGACGTGGTGGCCATTCACGGATTTCCCGAGATGTGGTGGCACGACCAGCCGAACTGGGATTGGTTCCAGCGGTGGGACGGCTGGGCGGAGAAGATCGACTACATTACGCAGTCCACGGACAAGCCGATCTGGATTACCGAGACCGGCCTGGCCACCTGGGACATGCCCCGGCAGCGCACCGGCCGTTACGAATTGCAAGCCCGCATGTTGCGCGAAGCGGCCGAGGCCCCGGCCGAGCGAGTCTACTGGTATTCGCTGATCGACCTCGACCCCGATCGCGAGGCGATTGAGGGCTTTCACGTGGACGAGAACGAATATCATCTCGGTCTGGTTACGCACGACCTTCGCGAAAAGCCTGCCTGGAGCACGATGAAGGAGTTGCTTGAAACCGCAGACGCCGACGAGTCCGGCGAAGGCTGCATTCGCCGGCCCTCCAGAAAGCGGCCGCTTGGCGCCTGAGTTGCACCTGCTCCTCGCTGATCCATGCATTCGATCTACTGAGGAGACACGCCATGCCTTCTGCCTGGAGCAACAAAGACGAACGCCAGTACGAGCACGTCATGGAGAGTTCCAAGGACCGCGGCGTTTCCACCAAGCGAGCCAAAGAGATCGCGGCCCGCACGGTCAACAAAACGCGGCGTCAGAAAGGACACACTCCCAACAAGCAGACCCAGGGGACGGGCAATCCCAACAAGCCGCTGGATGACCGCACCGTGCAAGAGCTGCGCAACATCGCTTCCGACATGAACATCCGCGGCCGCAGCAAGATGAAGAAGGACGAGCTAGTGAAAGCGATCCGCAACAAGCGGTGACTTTCCTGCGAGCGCGAACCGTCAAATTCTCGCCGCCGGCCGGCGATTTTGCGCCGCGCCGCGTGAAGGGGTGGAGCACGGCGGGCACGCGGATGACTCCCCTCCCACGAACCGAACCGCTCATCCGTCTCAATCGCTTCGGCGGCCCGGATATCCTCTGACGCACGTTCCCTCCCCGGCGCCGCTGCCGCAATTGCCGAAAGCCCTCTCCCCGTGGCGTTGACGTTGACACACGGCGCCAATCAACCTCAACGCCCCACGAACCGCGACGCCATCGCCGGGCCGAAGACCGCTGCGCGGAGAAGGGGCGTGAACGCCCCTGAAATCGAGCGCCGCCCGCCGGCCCAAGTCTCGCGGTCGCCGTCATTCGTCGCTGCGGGAAGGAGGCGGAGGGCGGTGGGAATGGTAGCCCGACGCGTGCGTTTTGAAGTTGCGTTTTTCGCGTCGCGAGCAATCGCCCCCCCACGAGCTTGCCTCGTGGGTGAACGTTGCACGAACCGCGTGGGCTCGCCCCTAACTGCGTCGGCGTGTCATCCCGAAGCGCGCCAGACGTGCAGGCTGAACTCCTACTCCAGCGTGTCCGGCTCCGCTTGATTTTCCTCGACCGCTTCCGAGGCGCCCTCCACGGCGCCTTCGGTAATATTCGCGGCGTCTTCGGCAGCACTCTGCAGGGATTCCCCCGTCTGATCCAACGCTTCACCCGCCTCACGCTGCGTCTCTTGCGAACAGCCGGTGAAAGCGACCGCGAGGGCCAACAGCACTGAGTAGATTCCTAATCGTGGCATAGCAGCATCTCCTTGGGGACGTGAA
>JAHWKS010000685.1 GCA_019347795.1 Planctomycetota bacterium
TTCACATAGCGGCGACATTCCCAGATCGACGACCGTGTGCAGCTTCGTGGAGTGGCAAAACCGGCAGGCGCCGCGGCCGGGTTTGACGGAGACGAGTGCGGCCGGCTCAAAGGCGGTAGCGCCGGCGGTGGTGAAGAGCGAGGCAGATTCGAGCATCGGACAAGACCTTAAAAAGAGAAGATTGGTGATGGGGCAAGCGGTTACACGAGGGCGGCGTTCTGGTGCATCTCGGCGACCTCATCCGGGACGTGCGAGAAGTCGGTCCCGCGGAGGTTGTCGCCGATCGTGGTTCCGCTGCAGCGGCTGTCCAAGTTCGGGGCGCCGCGGCGCTCGGCCAGGTCGCCCAGGTGCACAGTGCGGAAGTCGAGGCTGATCCGCGTCCGGCCCGAAGTGTTCGGCACGGTCGAGTGAAGCTGGGCGGCGGAGAAGATGATCATCCCGCCCGGCTCGGGCAAGAGCCGCACATCGGGCTCAAGCTCCAGCGGCTCGATCGCCTCCGATTGCCGGCGCGTGTCGGCCTTGATCAGCCCCGGCGCCGCCTTTCGGCCGGTCTCATTCCACTCCTGGTAGTTGAACTCGTGCGAGGTGTTCTCGACGGCGCGATCCCAGTAGTTCAAATGGAAGGCCATCGCGTTCTCGGCTTCGATCGGATAGACCGGCAGCCACCAGTTGAGCTGGCACAAGGGAGGCGAGTACCACACGTCGCGGTGCGGCTTGAACTGATAGCCCAGGCCCGCCCGGAGGTAGTCGCCGCTGGCAGCGGTGCGCATCCGCGGCACGTCGAAGTACGTCTGCTGCAGATCGCAGCCCAGCTCGGCGAGGATCTCCCGAATCAGCTCCTTGGAGCGCGGATGATGGATGAAGCGCGGCTTCAGCTCCGCAAGAATCGCCACGAACTGCTCGACCGGCAGGACGTGCTGCGCGTCGCGCGGGTCGTGGGGAGCGAACGCCTCCTCGCACATGTCGCGGGCGAAATCGCACAGAGCGGACGTGCTCGACTGCGGCGAGTAGACGTAGAGATGTCCGTCGTAAAGACGCTGGCGCCGCAGGTCGTCGGAGTCGCGGCGATCGAAGTAAACCGTGGCCATAAATCAGAATTGCTCCTCGAGAAGGTCATGCTTAATTAACAGGTCCGCCGCCTGGCGGATGAGGGCGAAAGGCAGTTTCGACCGCTGGGCGATCGCCAGCAGGTCGTGCCCTCCGTCGGAGAGGTTCAGGATCCACAGCATCGCCTTTTGCAGTTCGCGGTGATTTCCCTCGCTGCCGAACCCGCGATACAGCCCTCGCGGCCCAAGTCGTGGTTCGCAGCAGGGATTCAAGTTGCGATACGAACGGTTGCCCTCCAGCACGCGCATCGCAGTGACGCACTTTTGCAGCGAGTCGGCCAACGCTTCCGGCGACAGTAGATTCAAGTCGTCGGCCGAGGTGTGGTATTCAGGGTATTGCTCGTTGGGCGTCCGCATCAGGCAGCCCATCGGCAGATTGATGCCCGGGGAGCAGAACTGCCGCTGGTCATAGCCGAACGGCTCGAAGTCCAGGATGTTGAACGTTTCGCCCGAATGCTCCAGCACGTGCTCAAAGACACGGTCAATCTCGGCGTCGCCGCGACGACTTCGCTTGTACGTGGACGGGCCGGCGTCGCCGACGACGCTCAGGAGCAGGCCGTGCTTGACGCGATGCAAATTGTGCTGATTTCGGCTGATCCAGGTGATCGCCCCGATCGTGGCGGGGATGAACAGGAGACGGTAGGTGTAACGACGGTTCCAGCGCTGGAGTTCTCTCGCCAAGTGAACTGCGACGACGATGCCCGACAGATTGTCGTTCGCCAGCGCGGGATGGCAAACGTGCGTCGAGATGAGCACCTCGTCATCGCATTCGCCCGGCAGCACCGCTTCGGCGTAGGTGAGCGAGCCGGGAGCGAGGGTGGCGTCAATGACCACCTCGTATCGCCGCTCGCCGCGGGCCGCCAACTCCGCAAACCGCCGGGACGTAAGACAGAAACCCCAGTCATCGCGATGAAAGCAGGTTCGATAGGGTATCCAGTCGGGATGTTGGGGAAGGGTGTGTAAGTGGGGGCGCAACTCGCTCCAGGTCATCGTCGCATGAACAGGAATGCTGCCGTTAACAACGTGCAAGTTCGACTCGCGGAAGTCGATCACGCGGCGCTCATCTTCGTCGGCCACGAATGCGTCGCGAATGTTCCATTCGCAGGGAACCTCCCAATCGAACACCTGCTCGCCGGTGGGGACTTCGTGGATTTCCAGCGGAATCCGCTCCTGGAGCCGCCGCAGCGTCGCTCGCACGCCGTCGCCGGTGATGCTGCGGCAGATCGGATAAAGCTCCGCCGCCAAGGCGTGCATCGCTTCGCCGATGTTGGCCTGCGCGTGAAGCGAAAGGATCATTACGCCCCGTTTCAGTTGAACTTGCGGTACACGCTCTGGGACGGCCTGCCCACCAGGTAGTTCTCGACGCCGTC
Organism: Planctomycetota bacterium; assembly: GCA_019347795.1. Taxonomy (GTDB): domain Bacteria; phylum Planctomycetota; class Planctomycetia; order Pirellulales; family Pirellulaceae; genus JAHWKS01. The sequence goes on from JAHWKS010000685.1 coordinate 2,477, forward strand.
CTCCAGCGCCTGCCCGTAAACCGCCATCGCCCCGTCCCAGGCTTCGATGGTTAGAGCGATGTCGTCATCGGTGTGCGTGTAGCTCACCACCAGCGACGGCGCGATCACGCCCCGGCGAATCGTCTCCTGCAAGAGCAGGGTGCGAAACGCCTGCGACGGCTGCCGGCCCTCGTCGCGGGCGACGTGGACCAGGCAGCACGGCCGGCCGATGATTTCGACGTAATCGCAAAGCCCATGCCGGGCGATCGCCTGCCGCAACCCCTCGGCCAGCCGCCGCCCCTGGCGGTCGAGTGTTTCGATCACCGGCTCGCGTTCGTAGATCCGCATCACCTCCAGACCGGCCGCCAGGGCGTGCGTCTCGGCGCCGTGCGTGGTGGAGAGCAGGAACACCCGCTCATGCGGATGATCCAAGCCGCCGCGCTCCATCAAATCGCGGCGTCCGGCGAGGGCCGACAGCGAAAAGCCGTTGGCCATCGCCTTGCCGAACGTGGTCAGGTCGGGCGTGACGCCGTAGAGCTTTTGGGCGCCGCCGTTGTCCCAGCGGAAGCCGGTGATCATCTCGTCGAGGATGAGCACCGTCCCGTGCCGGCGGCAGAGAGCCTGCACCTTGTGCAGGAAGTTGTCTTGCGGCTCGTCGTACTTCGCCGGCTCCAGGATGACCGCGGCGACCTCGCAAGAATGTTGTGTAAAGACTGCTTCCAGGCTGGCGATGTCGTTGTAGCGAAACGCGACGGTGAGTACTTTCACCCCCGGTGGTATTCCGGCATCGAGGGGCGTGGCGCCGATGAACCAATCGTCGATGGAGAAGAAGGGGTGGTCGCCGCAGATGGCGATCTTCTCCCGTCCCGTGGCCGCCCGGGCGAGCTTGAGCGCCGCGGTGGTGGCGTCGGAGCCGTTCTTGGCGAACTTCACCATATCGTGCCCGGGGACCATGGCGAGGAACTGCTCCGCGCACTCGACCTCCAGCGGCGACGGCCGGGTGAAGTTCGCGCCGTCGAGCATCGCCTTGTATGCCGCCTGCACCACCGGCTCATAAGCATGGCCGAGCGAGACGCAGCGGTTTCCCTGGCCGTACTCGATGTACTCATTGCCATCCACATCCCACACGCGGCTCCCTTGTCCGCGGGCGATGAAGCCCGGCGCCAGCTCGGGAAACTGATCGTCCCCCTTGGCGTAGGTGTGGGTACCGCCGGGAATGAGGCCGTGCACCTTCGAGCGCAGGGCTGCCGAGTTCACGAAATTGACGCGTTCGACGACGCCGATGGTCCGGGAATCAATGGTGCTTTCCATGAACGTCAGCTTAGTCCTGAGCGGGCTTCTTTTTCTTGCACTTCCGCACAGAACCGCTACGCGCGATGCAATTCGGCGATCACGAGATCGGCCTGCGACAACGCGTCGGCCGCACTCGCAATGACCTCGAAGGAAATTCCCGATTCCTGCGCGATCTGAAGCAGCGTGCTGTCGCCGTCAGACTTGTTCAACACCCACA
>JAHWKS010000686.1 GCA_019347795.1 Planctomycetota bacterium
CGATCGGCGGCCGGCCGACCTTCATGTGCAAGTCGCTCCCTTCCAGCTTCACCAAGGCGCGGAAGATCTTGTCGACCTCCAGCGGCTCCCGCTTGGCGGCATATTTCTGGATGAGCTGCTCTTGCGTCGGGGCGCCGGCCATAAATCATATCTCCTGATTTCGGAGTAAAACGAATGCGGAGTGCGGAATTCGGAATGCGGAATGAAAATGCTAATCATTCATTCCGAATTCCGCATTCCGAATTCCGCATTAGTGACTCCGCCGCACCGGAACGCCGCGGGCGGCCATCACTTCTTTCGTCTCGCGGATCGTGTATTCGCCGAAGTGAAATATGCTGGCGGCCAGCGCCGCGTCGGCCTTCCCCGCCAGCACCGCTTCGGCTAGGTGCTCGGGCTTCCCCGCGCCGCCGCTGGCGACCACCGGGACCGACACCGCCTCGCTTACCGCGGCCGTCATCTCGATATCATAACCATCTTTCGTGCCGTCTGCGTCCATGCTGGTGAGGACGATCTCCCCGGCCCCCAACTCCTCGACTTGCCGGGCCCAAGACACCGCCTCCAGCCCCGTGGGTACCCGGCCGCCGTTGATGTGCACCTCCCACACCGTCCGCCCATCTTTCGCGACTCGCTTGGGATCGATGTTCACCACGATGCACTGGCTGCCGAACCGCCGGGCCGCTTGGCGGACGAACTCCGGGTCGCGCACCGCCGCCGAGTTGATCGAGACTTTATCGCAGCCCGCCTTGAGCAAGGCGCGGATGTCTTCGAGGTTGCGGATCCCGCCGCCCACGGTGAGCGGCATGAAGACCTGCTCGGCGGTGCGGCGAACCACGTCGATCATGATCCCCCGGGCTTCGTGGCTGGCGCTGATGTCGAGGAAGACCAGCTCGTCGGCGCCTTCCCGCTCGTAGCGCGCAGCCACCTCCACCGGGTCGCCGGCGTCGCGAAGCTGCAGGAAATTGACGCCTTTCACCACCCGGCCGCGATCGACATCCAGACAGGGAATGACCCGCTTGGCCAGCATACCGAAACCCCGGCGACTCGACGAGGAATCGGCAAGAGCCGTCCTCCCAAAAAGCCAATTCCTACTGTAAGCGGCGCCCCCACGCGGGTCAACCAACCCACGCGGCGCCCCGCCGACGACGACGAAGCCGTCCCCTCGATTCGCCCTTGCGGCGGATGGAGGTTTGCTTTAGAAACTTGCCTCCTTTGGACCGCTCCCTTCCAGCGAAACGGAGGCGAACAGGGTGTCCACTTACGCTTCTCGATGTTGTGCGGCGGTGCTGCTCCTGGCGGGATCGGCGCTCGCCGCGGGACTTTGGCATTCGACCGGCGCTGAGCCGGCGGCGGCGCAGGAGGCTCAAGAGGCTCAGGAGATTGCCGAACTGAAGGAGCAACTGAAGAATGGGCTGCTCGTCGAGCGCCCGGAGGACCAGGCCTTCATCGACCGCGTGGTGCGGATGGTGAAAGAAAAGCGGCTGCCCGTGGAGCTGGTGAAAAGCACCTTCCAATGGGCGCGGCTGCGAAAGAAGCCCTACCCGTTCCCCTACTTCAAACGGGCGCTGGAGATCCGCGCCGGTGAAAGGGGCATTAAGATTGATCAGGCTTCGACGGAAGGCGGTTGAGGTTTGGCGCGGCTGTAGCCCGACGCGTTAGCAAGGGAAAGCCAACGATCCCCGATCCACGCGACGCCCCCGCGCTTACGCGTCGGGCTTCCCGTATCATCGCGCCCGCGGAGATTTACACCTCCTCCTCGTCGCCGTTGTCTTTCCCTTCGCCCACCAGCGCTTCCTCCTTGTGGGATCGCTTCTCCAAGGGATGCTTGTCGGGCTTGCCGTTGGATTCGGCGACTTCGCGGACCGCGGGGCCGATCAGGTCGATCAGCTCCCGCTCGCTGAGCACCTCCTTGTCCAGGAGCGCCTCCACGATGCGGTCCAGCTTGGAGCGGTTCTCGCGAAGCGTGCTCTCGGCGTGGGCTGAGGCCTCGTGCAGGATCTTGACGATCTCTTCGTCAATGAGCTGCATCGTGTGCTCGCTGAAGTGCCGCTGCTGGTGGATCTCCCGTCCGAGGAAGGGATCCTCATCGCTGAGCTTATAGCTGACCGGGCCGATCCGCTCGCTCATGCCCCATTGCGTGACCATGCGGCGGGCGATGCTGGTGGCCCGCTCCAGGTCGTTCTCGGCGCCCGCGCTGAACTGGCCGTACACGAGATGCTCCGCCGCCCGGCCGCCGAGGATGTAGGCCAGCTTCGCCAACAGCTCATTCTGCGCGATGTTGAAGCGGTCTTCCTCCGGCACGAACTGCGTGACGCCCAGCGCCCGGCCGCGGGGGACGACGGTCACCTTGTGAACCCGCTCGGATCCTTTCGTGAGCCAGGCCACGAGGGCGTGGCCGGCCTCATGATAGGCGGTCCGCTCCTTCTCTTTGCCGGTGATGACCTCCTCGCGTTTGGCGCCCATCAGGACCTTGTCGATCGCGTAATCGAAGTCCTCCATGTAGACCTTGTCGTGATCGCTCCGGGTGGCCCAGAGGGCGGCCTCGTTCACGATGTTCCGCAGATCGGCGCCGGTCAGGCCCATCGTGCCTTCGGCGACGCGGCGAAGGTCCACATCCGACGCCAGCGGCACGTCGCGAACGTGCACCTTGAGAATCGCCTCGCGGCCGCGGAGCGTGGGTCGATCCACGGTGATGTGCCGATCGAAGCGCCCCGGTCGCAGCAAGGCGGGATCGAGCACGTCGGGGCGGTTGGTGGCGGCGACGATAATCACCGAGTCGTTCACCTCGAAGCCGTCCATCTCGCTGAGGATCTGGTTAAGCGTCTGCTCCCGCTCATCGTGTCCGCCGCCGAGGCCGGCCCCGCGCTGCCGGCCGACGGCGTCGATCTCGTCGATGAACACGATCGCCGGAGAACTCTCTTTGGCGGTGGTGAACAGGTCGCGGACCCGGCTGGCGCCCACGCCGACGAACATCTGGATGAACTCCGAGCCGCTCACGGAGTAAAACGGCACCCCCGCCTCGCCGGCGATCGCCCGAGCCAAGAGGGTCTTCCCCGTTCCCGGCGGGCCGTTGAGCAGAACGCCCTTGGGCACGCGGCCGCCGAGCCGTTGGAACTTCTTGGGGTCCTTGAGGAACTCAACGATCTCCTGCAGGTCGGCCTTCACCCCTTCCAGCCCCGCGACGTCTTTGAAGGTGATCGGCTTCTTGTCCGTCTCGTACCGTTTGGCCGGACTCTTGCTGAAGCCGGACAAGAAGCCGCCGCCCATGAGCTGGCTTTGCGCACGGCGGAACATGATGAACAGCAGCACGAACAAGCCGATCGGCAGGATGACCACCGCGAAGAGCGTGAGCCACTGGGCGCTGTCGGACGGCGGTAGCTGCTCGACAATGGCGCCGCTTGCCAGAAGCTGGTCCTCCAGCGCCGCCCGGCTCTCGTCGCTGAGGCTGAGATTGACGCTGAACTGCTTCTCGAGTTTCTCTTCTTCCTTGCGCTTGACCGCCTCGCCGGCGGGGTTGATGTCCGGCGGGGCCAGCGGCGGCTCATGGAACGTGCCGTGCGCGCGGACTTCGCCCAACTGCACCTTGGCGATATTTCGCTTCTCGATCTGCTCCAGGAAGAACGAGTAATTGATGCTGGAGACGTTCTGTTGCTGGTTGCCCAAGACCAGCACCAACAGCACAAAGAACGCGATCAGCAGCAGCCAGAGGTGAGGGTTGATGGGACGGACCGGTGGCCGCGCCCCGCCGGGGCGGCGCGGTTCATCCTTTTTCTGTTTCTCCATCGAATGCCTTTCCCACGTTTCCGCGTATGCGGCGCCGCCGCCGGTGGACAACGGCCGTCTGAATTGTATCCCACGTTTGGGGAAAATGCGACGCAGGTCCGCGTCGCAAACGCCGCTCCCGCAAGCGATTTCCACACGAAGGGGTCGGGAGTCTTTTTCGGCCAACGCGGCAGCCATCAGGC
>JAHWKS010000687.1 GCA_019347795.1 Planctomycetota bacterium
GGCCGACTCGTCGGCCGATTGGCTCGAGCGGAGCGAGTTGGAGAAGGTCCTGGCAGAGCGGGAGTTGGCCGCGCTCTCCGCCGCCGGCGGGGTGCGCGATCGCGTCGCGCTGGGCGAAACGCTCAAGGCCGACGTGCTGGTGATTCTTCAGACGCGGCGCAACGAGAAAGACAAGCAGAACTACGCCGATGTGGTCGCGGCCGAGACGGCTGCCGGGCTCCGCCTGGTGGCGCAGAGCGTGCTCTTGGGAAGGGATGCGGCGGCGGACGCCGACGCCGTCGCAGGATTGGTCGAGCAGGCGCTCCAACGGCGAAAGGAAGAGATCACACACGTCTTCGCCATCCCGCCGTTCGTCAGTCATGATCTGACGTACGAGTTCGATCATCTCAAGGCGGCGTACGCCAAGCTGCTGGAGCAAACGCTGCTCAAGCAGCCGGGCGTGCTCGTGGTCGAGTTGGAGGAGGCGCGCTCGCTCGCCCGCGAGTTCGAGCTGGCCCACGCCGACGGCCGAGTCGCGCGGAGGCTTCCGATGTACCTCCTCGGCGAATACCGCCACGAGGGACGAGGCGAAGATCGCCGCGTTGCGGTGACGGTCCGCGTGCAGCGCGGCCAGCAGGAGCTGGAGACGCTGGAGAAAACGCTCCCGCCCGCCGAGGTTGCCGAGTATCTGCGACAGCAGGCAGCGAGTCTTTTAGCGGCGGAGGGGGAAGCGGCGCCCGTGGCGCCCGACGTGGAGGCGCGGCAGCTTGCCGAGCGAGCCGCCCGGTTCCTCAAGCTGGGAGATTGGAGCGAGTCGCTGTCGCTGATCGAAGCCAGTCTTTTGTTGACGCCGGAGCAGCCGGAGTTGCGGAGCGAAGCCGTTCGCGCGGGAGTGCGCCTCGCCGGGAAGTTCGATCCGGCGGCGCCCGAGGCGCGGCTGGCGGCGTTTCACGTCCGGCGCCGTGCTTTTGAGCACTTCCGGGAGCTGGCGCTGCGGCATGATTTGAAATACGCCGCGCCACATCTTTCGATGTTGCGCGGCCCGGCCGGCGACGATCGCGAGACCGGTTCGCCCGTGCTCGACGAGCTGATGCGGCTGACGGAAGAACAGCGCGAGGAAGAACGCTCGCTGCTGATGAGGCTGATCGACCGCTGCGTCGAAGAGGGGACCAGGTCGATGGCCGGCTACTGCCTCAACCGCATAGTCGAAGGACTGTCGCCCCACGCAGCGTACGAAGTGCGGACGCGCGCGATCCTGCGCCATCAGGACCGGTCCGACGCCGGGTCGATCACGCGAACGTTCGCCCATCACGGCTACACGCTGGAGCGCGTGGGAACGATTGAAGGGCGCCAGTTTCTCAAGCGGCTCAGCTCGCTGCCGGAGGCGAACGCCGAAGTTCGCGACTCGGCGAAGAAGATGCTCGAGGAATTGGGCGATTGGGGCGGCGTGCAAACCAAGTCGCCCGCGGCGAAGGAAGAGAGCGATTCGAAGCTTACCTTCCAGCCGCTGAACTTGACGTATCGCGATGCACGCGGAAGCGAGCAGAAGCTTGCCGTTTCCGGCTGCATCCCGTTGGACAACGGCATCGACGTCGTCTGGTCAACGCATCGCGGCGTGTTCGCGCTTTCGGGCGGCGATCGCGTGCGGCCGCTCTGGCTGGCGGAGGTTCCCAACACGCGCATCGCGTCGATCACCTATGACGGCCGGTACGTCTGGTTCACCACGCAGGCGCACGGCCAGGCGGCGGGCGTGTGGGTGCTCGATCCGGTCGCGGGAGAAACGTGGCAGATCAAGCGCGAGCACGGCCTGCCGCTGTTGGCGCCGAAGGAGATCCCGGGCGAGCGGTATCCGATACCCATGGCCCAGGCGGCGGCGATCGCCGAAGGCCAGGCGATTATCGTCGGCTGGATCGGCCGCACGTGGGTGGCGAAGGCATCATTCGATCCGCAAGGCGAACACGCGGTGAAAATCTTTCACGAGGCGAAAGAGCCGCAGCCGCGCATCGGAGACAAATTCGATGTTCTCAACCCAGACATCTCGTTCCTTCCCTCCTATGCGGTGACCCTCGGCGATCCGCACGGCGACGACACGTCGCGGCAGCTCGTGCTCATCGGGCGCGGCGCGGGGCGAACGGCGTCGAACCCGCTGGTGGTCGATCCGCAGGACCTTTCCGTGCGGATTCTCGACCATTACTGGTACCTGCGGGACGGCTCGTTCGGTCCCGATCCCGGAGAGCTGGTGCACGGCGCCTACTACTATGTCGGCGTCGCGGCGCCGCGGCATGATTTGCTCGGCTTGTATCGCACTGCGGCGTCGGAGCTGAAGTCCACGCTCATCACGCCGAACTTGCCGGAGGGCCATCTCGTGTTCGACGGCAAGACGGTGAACGTCGTCGGCAAAGAATGGCGGCGGGGGAAGCTCGGGTCGGAGGACTTCGAGTCGCTCGGCGCCGTTCCCTGGATTTATTTCAATCGCTATGGTCTTTCGCCTCGCGACGACCACCGCATTGAGAAGGGAGATATCCGTCTGGAGACGCTGACGTACTCGCAGCATCACGGAATCCTGGCGTACTGCCGGGAGGAAGACGGTCCCTCGGCGTTGGTGCGAGTGCTCTTCGATGGGTCAGGCGTGACGATGGACCAGGCCCTGCACGGCAAGGCGGGCGCGGTTCCCGAGGAGTCTCCCGCCCCGGAACCGGCCGAACTTGCGGCCGGCCCGCGGCTTCCCGCGCCGCCTCGCCAAGAGGTGCTCTGGGAGCGAGGGTACTTCAATGACATGAAATACTCGCCGGACGGGAAGCTGATCGTCACCGCCGGTACGCTGGCCGATCGCGCCGTGCAATTGTGGGACGCCGCCGACGGTCGGCTGCTGGCCGATCTGCTGGCGCACGAGGGAGGCATGGAGAAGGTCGCTTTCAGCCCCTCCGGCCGTTACTTCGCCACGGGCGCCGACGACGGGCTGGTCGTCTTGTGGTCCACCCGCCGACTTGAGCCGCTGCACCGGCTCACCGGACACGAGCGTGCGATCACCGACCTGGCGTTTTCCTGGGATGAGCAGTGGCTGGCGTCGGCCGGGATGGACCGCAAGGCCCGCGTGTGGAGCGTCGCCGGCGGCGAAGAGCGGTTGTACGTGGAGCAGCGCAATATGGGGATTCGCTGGGTCGGCTTCACCCCCGACGGCGACCGGCTGGTGACCGCGGCCGATGGACGTTGCCAGTACTGGGACCTGGCCACGGGGCGCGCGGTGGGCATGGTCGAATCGCTGCACCGGATCGTGGGCTTCCTGCCCGATCGCACGATTTTGGCCGCCGTGGACAACGCGGGCAAGACGTTGATCGCCTGGGACTGCGGCGAGGAGTCGAGCCGCACTTTGTGGGACGAGACGCTGGGCTGGCCGGTGGCGGTTTCGCCCGACGGCCGATTTGTGGTCACGCTCCAGCGCTATTACTACGTCGACGGCGAGCGGCGCGAGCCGTTTCGGCTGCGGGTGTGGGAGATTGCATCGCACCGGGAGGTGCTCGTGCACGACAGCTTCAATCCAACGGCGGTCTACGGGTTCTCGGCCGACAGTAAGTCGTTCTTCGCCACGGGCGGGGGACGACTTGTGCGGTTCCCGCTCGAAGACGCTCCCCAGCGGCAAGCCCGCACCTGGACCGACTCCACGGGCCGTCACCGCACGCAGGCGACGCTCCTCGATTTGGCCGGCGGCGCCGTGCGGCTGGAGAAGTCCGGCGGCGACGTCGTTTCCGTGCCGCTGGAGCGGCTTTCGCGATCGGATCAGCAGTATGTGCGCGAGCAGCTTGGTAGGATGAAAGCGGCCGGCGCCGCGTCGGAGAACGACTAACTTCGGAGGTTCCACGCGTGAGAAGATTCTCGATACTCGCATTGCGGCTGTTCCTCGCGTGCTTCACCGCGATCACGGCGAGTGTCGCCGTAGCACAGGCGCCGCGGGTGACGCTCGCGCCGCAAACGCGGCAGTC
>JAHWKS010000688.1 GCA_019347795.1 Planctomycetota bacterium
CCCCGTTGGGGAGCGGTTACGTTGGGGAGCGGTTAAATGAAGAGTGATGATTTCTACTCGAACGTCACTCGGGCGTGCTTCTTCAGCTCGGGCAGTTGCTCGTTCTTTGCGGCGTCGCTGAGGGGGTTGCCGCTCAGGTAGACGCGCCAGAACGGGGCGAATCGCTTTTCCCCTTCGGCGTCCTTCTTCGCCATTTCAATCAGCACGCCCAGATCGGTAATTTGGTTGTCCTCGAGGAACAGGTACCGCAGCTCCGTCAGCCCACTCAGCGGCGACAGATCGGATATCTGGTTGTTCTTTAATCCGAGGGAGGAGAGGTCCTTCAGCTCCGCGATTGGCTTGATCTCTGTGAGCTGATTTCCGTCTAAGTACAACGACCAGAGCTTCGTCAGCCCCTTCACCGGCTCGATGTTCGTGATCTGGTTGCGGGACAGATAGAGCGACCGCAGATTCTCCAGCTTGGACAGCGGGGCCAGCTCCGCGACCTGGTTGTCCTCCAATTGCAGGTACTGAAGGCGCGTCAAGTCGGCGAGCGGCGAGATGTCTTTGATCTTGTTCTTGGCCAGCGTCAGCGACTGAAGGTTCTTGAGATCCTTGATCGGCGCCAGGTTCTCGATCTCATTCCCCTCCAGGTCCAAAAGGGCCAGGCTGCGGCACTTCTCCAGCCCCGTCAGGTCTTTGATCCCCTTGTTCTTGCCGGTGACGGTCGAGATGTTCTCGACGTCCTTCTCCGTCAACGGCTGATCGTTGTTCCGCTTCTCGAAGACGTACTGCCGGACCACCTCTTCCAGGTTCTTGTCCGGGAAGATGCTCTCCGCGGGCGGCTTCTCTTCGGCAGGCTCTTCCTTCTTCTCCTCCTGCGCCAGCGCGACGCCGGCGAGGATGAGGAGCGCGGCCCAAGACAGCAGAAGTGACTTCATGGCGGGATTCCTTGGAGGGATGAAATGCGTGCCGTGTTACCGCTAAATTAACTGCACGTCGCGGCGATTTCCACCCTCCATTGGCCCGCTCGCGGTTACTCGGCGGGAAAGAGAGTCGTCGAAAGATACCGCTCGCCGAGATCAGGAAGGACAGTCACGATCAGCTTTCCCTTGTTCTCGGGACGGTTGCCCACCTCGACGGCCGCCCAGGCGGCGGCGCCGCTGCTGATCCCGCAGAAGATGCCCTCCTCGGTCGCCAGCCGGCGAGCCGTTTCGGCCGCGTCTTCATCCTTCACCTGCACCACGTCATCGATGATGTCCACATTCAGCACCGCGGGAATGAAGCCCGCGCCGATGCCCTGGATCGTGTGCTTGCCCGGCTTGAGCTCCTGGCCGGCGCGGCGCTGCGTGATTACGGGGCTGTTGACCGGCTCCACGGCGATTGCCTGGAATTCCGGCTTGCGGGACTTGATCACCTCCGCCACGCCCGTAATCGTGCCCCCGGTCCCCACGCCCGAGACGAGGATCCCGACCTTCCATTCGGTGTCGCGCCAAATCTCCTCGGCCGTTGTCTTGCGGTGGATCTCCGGGTTGGCCGGGTTGTTGAACTGCTGCGGCATGACATAGTTCTTATTTTCCGCGACCAACTCCTCGGCCTTCCGGACCGCGCCGGGCATCCCCTCCGCGGCGGGGGTGAGGATGATCTCCGCCCCCAGCGCCTTGAGCAGACGCCGACGCTCGATCGACATGCTCTCGGGCATGGTCACCTTGAGCTTATACCCGCGGGCGGCGCAGACGAACGCGAGGCCGATGCCGGTGTTGCCGCTGGTCGGCTCGATAAAGACGGTATCGGCGTTGACTTTGCCGTCGCGCTCGGCGGCGTCGATCATTGCCCTCCCAATTCGGTCTTTCACGCTCCACAGCGGGTTCTTGTTCTCGAGTTTCGCTACGACGGTGGCGCCGCATCCCTTCGCCACCGATCGCAGCTTCACAAGCGGCGTATTGCCGATACTTTGCGTGATGTCGTCATAAATACGAGAGGCGGCGGCGGTGGCCATGGCATCTTCCTTATGGAGCTTCGCAGGAAGGAGAATCGCGATCGCCCGCGGAGCTGACGGTAACAACAGAGGAGCAATCGCGCCGAACAATCTGGGGGGAGTATAACAAATCCGTGCGACGCGACCAACGTGCAAACGCTTCGCGCTTTAGTCTTTTAGCCTCGGCACGACGTTTGCGTCCATAAGAGCTAAGAACGAAAACCACGTTCGGGACGAGAGGAGGATCGGGCCATGACTACGATCGTCGATGGATCTCGCCGGCGGAGAAGCAGCCGCAACGCGACGAAGCGCCGCTGGTACGCCATCTACCGCGAGCAGCGGTTCCGCCGCCGTTTCGGCTGGCCGGCCGAAGTTGGCGGCCGCAGCCTGCGGACTCTGTGTGCCCGCGGCGAATCGCAGCGGTAAGTGAATGCCGCTGGCCAATCAAGCGCGGCGGCGCAGCTCTTCACAACAAGAGAGAGTCCTCATGCCAAGCCAGATGCTTCAGCGTCCGCATCAGGAAAGAACCCCACCCGCAGAGTTGCGAAGCCGTTCTTCCGCGCGTCCTCGCAGCGCGTGGCGCACGATCACGGCGCCGTTTCGGGCCGTCGTCCAAGCGGTGACGGCCGTGTTCTTCTTTTTGGTCAGCATGGTCGCGATGGTCGCAACCGCGGCCATTTCGATCTTGGCCGTTCCGATCGCAATCTTCGTCGGACTGGCGATTTTTGCGGTCCTGATTATGGCCGCGGGCGGCGTGATGGATGCGTTTCTCTGACCCGCCGGGATTGAGGAAATGGCAACAGCCTTCGTCGTGCGACGAGGGCTGTCTTGCTTTTCAGTCGCGGCCACAGCATGGCTACTGAGCTTGCTCGCGCAGGCAACGCGATGCTCATTTCGCAATTTTTTATGCATTGGCCTTGACTGTCAGGCGTCGTGCCTTATAGTCTAATGCATCATGCCTGAGAGCAGCGGCGGAGATCGGAAGGGAGGTTGGCAGCTGTGCCTAAAAGACCTGCCGAAGTCACTGACACGGAACTGGCGATTCTGGATGTGCTCTGGGAGCGCGGTCCCAGCCAGATCCGCGACATTGTGGAAGCGTTGTACACGCAGCACACGCCCGCGCTCCACGCAACGGTGAAGAGTCTCCTGGAGCGGCTGACGGATAAGGGTTTTGTCGAGTGCGATCGCAGCCGTTTCGCTCATAGGTTCTCGGCGCTGATCACCCGCGAGGGCTACGTGGGTCACCAGTTGCAGAAGCTGGCGGACAGCCACTTCGACGGTTCGCTCGCTCCCATGCTGCTGACCCTGATCGACCGCGTGAAGCTGAGTCGCAAGGAGCGGGAGGCCATCCGAAAGATCCTTGAAGGCATGGGGTAGCCCGGAGACGCCGTCATGACCATCCTGCTGAATTCGGTCCTGCTGAACGCCCTCGTTGCAACCGGGCTGGCTTTGCTGGTCTGGACCGTGGCGATCATTCCTGCCGTCCGGAGGCGGCCGGGGCTACGGCATGTCCTGTGGGTCATCGTCCTGCTCAAGCTCGTCACGCCGCCGGTCCTGGAGGTTTCGATGCTGCCGGCATCGTTCGTTGCCGAACCGAAGCGACGAGCGCATCTCCGCGCCATTCCTCGGGACAAGATTCTTCGGGACAACCCTGCGGAGCCGAGCGTCGTGACGGGCGGCGCCATTCCCCTGGAAATGTCGCAAACCGTCCTGCCGGCGCGGCGCATCGACTGGATGATCGTCCTTGTCGTCGTCAGCGGAGTGGGAACGCTCACAATTCTCTTGCTGTCGATCCAGCAAGTCTGGAGGCTCAGGCGTGTGCTCGGGCGGGGCGCCTCCAACGACGAACGGATGGGCCCGATCGCCCGTCAGTCCGCACAACAAATGGGGCTTTCCGCTCCACCGACGGTTTGCGTCGTGTCGGCCAATGTGTCGCCTCTGCTGTGGGTCCGCAGATCCGGCCTACTGGTGGTGATCCCCCGGCGGCTGGCGGACCAGA
>JAHWKS010000689.1 GCA_019347795.1 Planctomycetota bacterium
GCTGTCTGTAACATACCTCCGCATACCCCATCGAGTCGATTCCCGCGCGCACGGGGGCTGGGAGGTTCTGCCACGCCTCTAAGATGGCGAGCAAATCTGCGGGCAACCCCGCCAATGTCTCGGTCGCACCGTATTTTCGCACCAGCGGCATCCAAACTGTGCGTTTTTCCCTGGGGTTCTCGCAAGTGTTCGTTTCCCCTAGGGAAATGGTGCCGCCCAGTAAACCGCGAGACGTCGCATCGTGGGTTCGCCGTAGGTCGGTAATTGTTAACCGCATCTTCTACCAACCGGCGATGATCAAGCCGATCGCGTGCTTTATTTGCCGCCCGTAAAGCCGAAGTAAGCCCGCTGCCAGAACTCGTGGCTCTTGTAGAGCGGAGGATTCCAATGAATCGGCTTCGGCGTGTCGTCCCGATGCGCCTCCGGCCAAGCTGATCGAGTGGCGATAGGTGCCCGCCGCGCCCCGGGAGCTTCGCGGTGCAGGCTGCGTTCCGACCTAATGGTGGTTTCTTCCGACTAGCTGGAGCCGACTGATTTAAGGCGCGAACTTCTGAATCCGGTGATTGCGAGTGTCCACAACATAGAGATGACCAACCTTGTCAACGGCGAGGCCGTGGGGTGTGCGAAATTGGCTCGGCTCGCTTCCCTCTGAGCCAAAGCCGATGATGTATTTCCCGTCTGCGGAAAAAAGCTGGACACGGTTGTTTGTCGCCGCCACCCACAGGCGTCCTTTTGGGTCAATCGCAATTCCAGTCGGTCCCGGGAGCGTAGAGTGCCCACCGAAATTCCCGACGCCGGTTTGGTTGCTCCCCCATGCCCCGAGAAATCTGCCGCTAACTGTGAACTTCTGGACGCGTCCTCCTCGGCCCTCGGTAACGTGCAGGTTTCCGGAATCGTCGACGACCAGAAAGTTCGGCCCACTCGTCCGGAATCCAGGCGGAAGTTTCGAGGCCTCCGGGCCGCCGAACTGTCCCGGTCCCGTTCCCGGCTCGCCCCATTTGGCGAGGAACCGACCGTTTGCATCAAATTTTTGTATGCGGCGATTGACGTCATCCGCGAGGAATACGGAGCCATCAGGTCCGATAGCGAGACCGGCAGGTTGATGAAATTCACCGTCGTCGGTGCCCTTCTGCCCCCATCTTCGCAGATGCTTTCCCGAGGCATGATGAACGCTGATGCAATCTTCACCAAACTGAGCGACGTAAATGCGGCCGCGACTGTCGATGGCGATGCCGCTCGGATTTCCGGGGACTGAGAAGCTGTTCAAGAATTTGCCGCAAGACGAAAACTCCTGAACGCGGCGGTTGCGAAAGTCCGTGATGAAGATGCGATCGTCCGCATTGATGGCAATGCCAATGGGGACGTTGAATTCACCGTCGTCTACACCTTTCCGCCCCCACGTCATCAGCAACTGAGGAGCTTTGGCTTTAGACGCTCCGGACTCGTCCGCCACAAGGCCGTGCGGGCCCAATCCGATGAGAACAGATATCGAACTCCGAATAAGAAACCGCTGGTTGAGATGGCCCCTCGAAACCAAATAAATCGCGGCGAGTAGGTTCCCTCGCCATGACGTGTCATGTCGCCATCTTCGTTGCAACTCCATGACTTCCAGCAGCCCATTTCTCCGAAGTGCGTACATCTTGAGACTCCCGAGTGATTTCGTGAGCGGCTTCATTGTCGCTCACTATCGTAACATTTCTTGAAGTTGTTGATCTCGGCAACGGGAAGATCGCCGCCGTATCACGGGGAAACGGCTATTCCGACGACACGTTGGAGATTTGGACGACGACAACATCCGCATCTGGTTCGCTCCGTCGTCATGTCGCAGTGCGAAAACGGTGACTGGCGGAACTCGTAGATGGCGGCAATCGTCTCGTCCCAGTCCCCCTCGAACCGAACGTCGCGGTCGTCCAAGCAGACCATGGTAGGTGACCGCGGCGAGCACAAACGGCCGGTCGTAAGTGGCGCCTCACCGCGGCAGTCAGCGATCTCGATACCGGATGCGGCAGGCAAAGAAGTTTGTTGAACTTCCGATGCGATGGGCGTAAAACATGATGCGGTCCCGAATCGTTCACTACGGAGCCGGAAATGCTGACGGTGCTTGGAAGTCCGCGGCGGTGCTGCGATGGACTGACCCGGCGGGAGACGCTGAAAGTCGGCGCTCTGACGGCGCTTGGCGGCTTTGGACTGCCACAATGGCTAGCCGCCCGGGAGGCGGGTCAGCTCCGGCCGGGGAAGGCGAAAAGCGTGATCGTCTTGTACCTGCTGGGCGGGGCGGCCACACAGGACATGTTCGACCTGAAACCCGACGCTCCTCAGGAAACCCGCAGCGAATTCAAGCCCGCTCCCACTAGCGCTTCGGGCGTCCACATCTGCGAGCACCTGCCCCAGATGGCCCGCTGGATGCACAAGACGGCGATCGTGCGCTCCGTCAGTCATCAAGCCGGATGCCACAACCCGCTGCCAAGCTACACCGGCCACGAGGTGATGCTCAGCAACATCACCACGACCAAGGACAGCTATCCGCCGAGCATGGGAGCGGTGTGCGAATATCTCCGCGTTAAGGAGGGCCGCGACCGTGGAGGGCTCCCCGACTACGTTTACATGCCGTGCTACTTGGGGTGGGGACAGAACATCCGCCGGCCAGGACCGTACGGCGGATTCCTCGGCCGGCAGTTCGACGCGCTCATCACGGAATGTGATCCGCACAAGCCGGAAGGAGCGCCGGAGCCATCGCCTGGCGCGCCGCAAACGGTGCTGGGCGCGCCGCGACTGGCGCATAGTCAACTTCGTGAGGGAATCACGCTCGATCGGTTGAATAGCCGCCGCAGTTTGCTCCAACAGTTCGATGACCAGTTGCGACGGACCGATTCGTCGCCGGCGGTGGAGGACTTCGACCGGCATCAGCGCTTGGCGATGGATATCCTCACCTCGGCCAAACTCAAGACGGCATTCGACCTGGACGAGGAGCCCCCGAAACTGGTGGAGCGGTACGGGCGGACACTGTTTGGGAACAGCACGCTGATCGCCCGGCGGCTCGTCGAGCAGGGTGTGCGGTTTGTAAACGTCACGTGGGACCTGTTTTGGGACCGCGTGAAAGTAGACTACGACGCCTGGGACACGCACACCAAGAATTTCGCCCTCCTGCGCGAGAACAAGTTGCCGGGTCTCGATCAGACCTTTTCAGCCTTGATGGAAGACCTCGACGCCCGCGGCTTGTTGGACGAGACGCTGGTGGTAGTGATGAGCGAGATGGGCCGCACCCCGCGGATCAACGCCAACGGCGGCCGCGACCATTGGACGCATTGCTACTGCGTATTGCTGGCCGGCGCAGGAATCCATGGAGGTACGCTCTACGGCGAGTCGGACGAGCTGGCGGCGTACGTGAAAGACCGGCCAGTCAGCACGTCGGACGTATGCGCCACTATCTATCACTGCTTGGGCATTGATCCGGCAATGCGAGTTGCCGACCGCAGCGGTCGTCCGATCGAAATCGCCCACGGCGGAGAGGCAATTCGCGGAATTCTCGCCTAAGAACCTTGTGCATGCATAGCGTGCTCGCGCAAGAACCGGGGGGAATGGGTTGAAGGCCCTGTGTGGGCAGATCCCGCGGCGCCGCCTCCAGAGCGGAAGGTGAACCGATGCTCTCAGTCGTTCAAGACCACAGAAGCGGCCAGTTCGGTCGGCGTGAATTGCTACGAGTCGGGGGACTGAGCTTGCTGGGATTGACCGCGCTGGAGTTGACGCAGCTTCGTGAAATCTGCGGCGCCAGTCCGGGAACGCCCCAGCAGCGACGCGCGAACGCCTGCATCTTCGTATTTCTCTTCGGCGGCCCCAGTCACATCGACCTTTGGGACATGAAGCCGGACGCCCCCAGCGAGATTCGCGGCGAGTTCGTCCCGAAGCCCACCTGCGTCCCGGGCATTCAAGTCTGCGAACACCTGCCGAAGCT
>JAHWKS010000690.1 GCA_019347795.1 Planctomycetota bacterium
CGGATCAACCGCCGCCTCGCGACTCTGCATCGGTTGATTCTCGGCGCCTTCGCGCGGAGGCGGATCCTCCTCCGCGCGAGCATTGTCGCCGGAGGGCGCGGCCGGTTCGCGGGACGGCTCGGTTGCGCTGGTCGGCGGACGACGATAATGGAGAAAAATCGTCACGCGATCGTCACGCTGCAGGTTTCG
Source organism: Planctomycetota bacterium (assembly GCA_019347795.1). Taxonomy (GTDB): domain Bacteria; phylum Planctomycetota; class Planctomycetia; order Pirellulales; family Pirellulaceae; genus JAHWKS01. The sequence continues at coordinate 190 of JAHWKS010000690.1, forward strand.
CAAGTGCCGCCCGTTCTCGGCCAGAATGTTCACCAGCGCCGCCTGGACTTGCTCGACCGTGGGGCCGGGAACTCCGGGGGTTGAGCGATGCCAATGCTCTGCGCCCTCGCCCAGCCCGAAGAAGAGCGATCCCCGGTTTCGGAACGCCGTCTCGGCATCGACGAGGAACGCCGTCTCGGCATCGACGACGTGACAGGCTTTGCACCCCTGGCCCCAGGTTGCCGGCGCCGGCGCTTCGCCGCGCACGTAGCGACGCGCCGCCTCCCAGCGGGAGAGCGGCGGCTCTTGGGCCTCGCCATCCGCGGCGCTGGACGGCGGCTTGTACGGCGGCGGCGCCTGGACCTGCACCACCAAGCCATACTCGGGAAGGTACGCGCCGAGAGGCTGGCCAATCGCGTCATCCGCGGGATCGGATAACTTCGCGTGGGGATCGACGGCATAAAGTTGGCGGAGGTCCTCCCGCAGGATTGCGGAGAAGATCGCCGCATCCTCCGCCCGCTCCCGATCGCGACGCCGCTCCTGTGCGTCTTCAAACTCGGCCGTCAGGTCATTGATCAGCGTCGGCTCGGTGGTCGGCGTCGGCTCAACCTCCTGGGCCGGCGACGCAGACGGCATCGCGGCGAACACGGCCGCAAACAATAAAGCCAGCACGTTACTTTTCATGGCGAGTCTCCTGTCTTTAGCGGCATGACGGCGGCCGGCGGATCAACAGCGATTGCTTCCCGTGACTCCAGCCGCTGTGCGAGATGCCAGTTGTGAAATCCGCGGCCCACGGCCTGCCAGCGAGCATCGTTTTGCCGCCGCACTTCCTCGATGCGCTCGTGGAGCGACTCGATTGCGTGGGCCCGCCGGAGATCGTCGCTCTTCAATTCCTGGACGATGAGCACGGCCAATTGATCCAGGTCATCCAAACGGCGCCGGCAGTCCGCCAACGCGGCGGCCGAAGCGTCCAGGTCGGCCTGCAGCTTCTCGACAATGGGATCGCGGCCCGGCGCCTGCGGCGGTGAAACCGGCGCCGGATCCGCATCGCTCCAGCCGATGATCACCTGGGACGGGCGGCGCTCGAACTGCAACTGCGCGATCCCGACGGCCGCAAGCAAGGCGGCCGCGGCAACGGCCGACCACACCCTGCGGCGACGCCGGCGTGCGGCGACGACCTCCCGTCGATGCGCCTCCGCCAGGATCTTCACGACATCGGCGGGCGGAAAGTCCGCGGCATGGTCGAGGAGTTCGCGGCTCTCGGCGAGCGCCTCCCACTCGACACGGCACCGATCGCAGGCGACCAGATGCGCCTTCACATCTTTCGAGTCTCCACGCGGTAGCTCGCCATAGGCAAGATCGACGAGGGATTGCTTTACCTGATCGCAACGCATGTTCCAGCGCCTCCGCGTACAAATCGTAATCGTTTAGGGCTCAACGTCGGCGTCGCGGACTCCGCGGCGGGCCAACTCGCCTCGCAGCCGCCGATGGGCCAGCGCGACCCGCGACTTGAGCGTGCTGGCAGGCGTCCGGAGCAGCTCCGCCATTTCCGCAAATGTCAACTCGCCGTAGTGCTTCAAAACCAGCGCCTCGCGCAGCTCCGAAGGGAGCGATTCCAGCGCGTCCGCGACCGCTTCCGCCAACTCATGCCGCGTCGCCTCCGCAGGCGGGCCGGCGCCGTCACGGCCGGCTCGCTCGTCAACGAAGATGCGCGGCCGCCGTCTTCGCCGCCGCGCATCATCGCGGGCGAGGTTCAGCACGATCCGAAAAAGCCACGTTGAAAACGCTCCTTGCTGGCGATACCTGTCGCTGGCGGGCAGCACTCGCACGAACGTCTCCTGCCGCAGATCCTCGACATCCTGCCGACATTCGACCAACGGCGCCAGCACCCGCGCCACGCGTCCCTCCCAGCGGCGCACGAGCATCGCGAAGGCTTCGCCGTCGCCTTCCGCCGTACGCCGCATCAGGTCGTGATCGGTCGGATGCACAATGGATTACACGCTCCACCACGCCCCGCGGACGAAGAAAATTGAAAAGTAGTAGGCGCCCTCCGTGTGCCGTTCTTCTCCCGCGAATGAAATTCGCGGACGGCGCCCGGAGTGTGCCTACTACTTTGGATGATGCCCTCGGATCACGTCCAGCACCGCGTCGTGCAGTCGGCCGTTGCTGGCCAGAAGGCTTGTCTTTTCGAGTTTGAGCATATCGCCGCGGGCGGTGGTGACGCGGGCGGCGGTGAAGCCGGCGGCGAAGTCCCAGGGCGAGAGCATGTATTCGAAGAACGCTCCGTACAGTCCGCAGCCGACGTGGCACAAGTCGAGGGACGCCGTGCCGAAGCGGCGAATGCCGTGGATATTGCGGCGGAACAAGTCGCCGACCGCCGCCAGCGTGGCTTCCATCATGGCGCCGCGGTCGTAGTAAAAGCCGACGCCGATCAGCGTCTCATCGAGTCGCTCCGCCGGCGAGACGTGAACCCGCCGGCCGTTGTGAAAGGCGCCGCCGCCGCGCTCGGCGGTGTAGAGGTCTTCGCGGATCGGATTGTAGATCACGCCGCACACCGGCTGCTCGGCCTCGTAAAAGGCGACGGAGATGGCGAAGTGGGGAATGCCGTGGGCGAAGTTGTTGGTGCCGTCCAGCGGGTCCACCACCCACAGCCGCGGAGCGGCCGCGTCCCCCTGGTGCGACTCCTCCCCCAGCACCGCGTCGTCGGGAAACGAGCGGCGGATCACCTCGACGATCACCCGCTCGGCTTCCAGGTCGGTGTCGGAGACGAGGTTATAGGTGGCGCCGCCGCTCTCCTTCGCCCGCACAGTAGCGTCCTGTCGGAAGGAGCGGCGGATCACGTCGCCGGCGGCCCGGGCCGCTTCCAGTGCGATTTTGGCTTCGTCCGGCGAGCTCATGGAATGCCGAGCAGTTTGTGGGTTTGCAGGCTGAGGCGCCATTGCGGATGGGCCAGACAGTAGTCCAGCGCGGCCTGCGTGTTTCGCTCGAGGTCGGGCCCGTCCATCGGCTGAAGAAAGAACCGCGGAAAGTCGAGCGACGCGAAATCCGCCGGGTCCGCGTCCTCCTGAGGATAGACGAGCTTGAGCTCATCGCCCGAGTCAATCACCAGCGGCGCGCCGGCCTTCGGGCTGACGCACACCCAATCGACGCCCTCAGGGCAAGGCCGCGTGCCGTTGGTTTCGACCGCCACTTCCCAGCCGCGCGCATGGAACGCCGCGACGAGCCGATCGTCAAGCTGCAACAGCGGCTCGCCCCCGGTGCAGACAACGAACGGCTTGGCGCCTGCGTCTTCTGAATCGGGCGGCCAGAGCGCGTCGGCCTGATCGACCACCTCCTCGGGCGAGGCGTACTCGCCGCCGCCGGGACCGTCCACGCCGACGAAATCGGTGTCGCAGAAGCGGCAGATCGCGTCCCCGCGCGACTCCTCGCGGCCGTTCCAGAGATTGCAGCCGGCGAAGCGGCAGAACACGGCCGGCCTGCCGGTCTGATGGCCTTCGCCCTGCAGCGAGAAGTAGATCGTCTTGACGAAGTAGCGGCGCGACATCAACGGAGGCGATTCGCGTAAAGGGTAGGATCGGGCACGTCCGCTTCCAGAAACCCGCGCTGGCGTTCGGCGCACTTATTGCAGGCGCCGCAATGAAGGTTATGCGCGGGAGCGATGCAAGAGAAGGTCTTTTCCAGCGGCATTGTCCGGCCCCGAAGCACCACGTCTCGCTTCCCGAGGGCGGCGTAGGGGCGAAGGATCGCCACCCGCGATCCCAGTCCCAGCCCGAGCGTGT
>JAHWKS010000691.1 GCA_019347795.1 Planctomycetota bacterium
TGGCGAGTCCCCGTCCTACTGGACGCGGCGGACCAGATCAGTCAAGATAGACGCAGATTGAGGCGGGGTTTTTTTGGTTTCGCCCTCCCTCCTGGGATCGCTGCCTCGGAGTCCTTCCCGCGGTCCCGTCCGGCGTCGATTTGGGCGCCTCCCTGATTCGATTCTCATCCGATCTTCTTGGATGACCGACAGGAGATTTGCATGCAACAGGCCCGCTTGCGTGAGGCGATCGACGCGCCGTTTTCGGTCCCGTTCGTCCATCGGCTGCGGTTCACCCGCGACGCGCTTGGCGCCGACCGGCAGGTATTGGCCGACGTGCTCGAGCCGACGGAAAACCGCTCCGCGCGGGTGCAGTTCTGGATCGACCAGAACGTGCTGGAGGCGAATCCCGACATTCGCCAGCGGCTGTACCGCTTCGCCGATTCCTACGACCACCTGGAGCGGACGGGGAACGTGCAAGTCGTGCCCGGGGGCGAGGAGATCAAGAACGACATCCACATCCTCGAGCGGATGCTCAAGGTGTTCAACGCCGCGAATCTCGACCGTCGCAGCTACGTAGTGGTGATCGGCGGCGGCGCGGTGCTGGACACGGTGGGGTTCGCCGCGGCGATCGCCCATCGCGGACTGCGGCTGGTGCGGCTTCCCACCACCACGCTTGGACAAGCGGACTCCGGCGTGGGCGTGAAGAACGGCGTCAATCTGTTCCACAAGAAGAACTGGCTCGGCGCGTTTGCTGCGCCGTGGGCCGTGGTGAACGACGCCCGGCTGCTGGAGACGCTCAGCCATCGCGACTGGGTGTGCGGGTTCTCGGAGGCGGTCAAGGTTTCGCTGCTGAAAGACGCCGGGTGGTTCGAGGAGTTGTGCCGCGACGCGAGCCGCATCGGCGAGCGCGATCTCGATGCCGCGCAGCCGGCGATCCGCGCCTCGGCCGAGTGGCATCTGCGGCACATCACCGAGGGCGGCGATCCCTTCGAGATGCTGGAGGCGCGGCCGCTCGACTTCGGCCACTGGTCGGCCCATAAGCTCGAGGCAATGAGCGAGTTCGCGCTGCGTCACGGCGAGGCGGTGGCCATCGGCGTGGCGATCGACACGGTCTACGCCTCGCTCAAGTTCGGCTTCCCCAAACGCGACGCCGCCCGTGTGCTGCGGTGCCTGAGCGAGTTGGGTTTCCCGCTGGACTGCCCCGAGCTGCGCGACGTGGAGACGCTTTTCGCGGGGCTGGAGGAGTTCCGCCAGCACCTCGGCGGCCGCCTGACCCTCACCATGCTCCACGCGCCGGGCCAACCCTTTGAAGTCCACGAAGTCGACCGAGCCGCGATGCGCGCCGCGATCGAGCAGGTAGCGGCGTATGCCGGCGGACCGCGCATCCCCGCCTAGCGAAATTGAACCGCCGCATCAATTCTCTACGTCGAAAGAAAGTAGCCGGAGACCAACGCGTCTCCGGTCCTTTCTTTTGAATTTCGACTCCTCGCGTAGCGCCCGGAGACGCGTTGGTCTCCGGCTATTTTCAACCGCGCTGCGCGCCTAGAATGACGGCGTCGCGATCCTGTCTGGTTGGAGGGTGACGACGATGACCAGTCTACCTCTTCACGTTCCATGCGTATGGGACCTGGATGCCCGACAATCCGCGAGGCTACGTTCGTCGCGGCGAAGGCGTTCTGTCATCCGACAAGGAGGCCGGCGCAGACTATCGAAACCGCGCACGTGATGACGGAGTTTCATTCAACGAGAAGACGCAGCGCTCCTTGATTGACGAGTCGCTCATCGCCGCGGATAAGCAGCAACTTCGAATTCACCACGTCGCCACCGAAAACACGCACGTCCACATTTTGGCGAGTTGGCGACGCGCCAGGACCTGGCGACAGGCCCGCGCCAGTTTGAAGCGATCGCTAACCCTGCGGCTGAAGCGTGAACTCGGCCGCAAAGATCCATTCAGCGAGAATGGCAGCAGGAAACGAGTGCGGGACCGAAAACACTTTGACCACTTGATGAACGTGTATCTCCCCTCGCACTCCGGCTGGAAATGGAGCGAGGAAAAAGGCTACTATCGCGAGGGGCAATAGCCGGAGACCAACGCGTCTCCGGTACTTCCTCGCTGGTCGTGGTTGCGCGAACCGAAATGGCGCAGCGAACTAGAAAGAGACCGGAGACGCGTTGGTCTCCGGCTATCGACATTCGTAACACATGGTCTTTGTCGCAAATCGCTCGCACACGTTTCCCCCATGCCCCGATATTCAACTTCTACCGTGCGGGACGCTGCGGGGCAGCGGACGTTGGCGGCGGTGTTTGAGGAACTGTGCCGACGAGGGGAAGCCGCGCCGGACCTGTTCGACTTCCTGGCGCGGCATCCGCAGGCGTCGCCGCGGGAGCAGGCGGAGGCGGCGCTGATCGATCAGTTCCATCAGTGGAAGTCGGGTCCGGGACGGACGGTGGAGGAATACTGCCGCCGCCTTCCGGCATTGGCGGCCGATCCGCATCTCAAGCTGGAGTTGGCGGTCGAGGAGTTCGGCTATGTGGAGCAGCAGGGCGCCGCGCCCGACCTCGACGCGTTCATCGCCCGGTTTCCCGACCTTGACCCGGCCGCCTTTCGCCGCATGTTGGGCGAATCCGCGGCAGCGCCGGAGCGGATGGTCGGACGGTATTGCCTCGAGCGCGTCATCGGGCAGGGATCGTTCAGCCGCGTCTACCTCGCCCGCGACAAGGACTTGCACCGCTCGGTGGCGATCAAGGTTCCGCACCGGGAGCGGATGATGGACGATCCGCGGCAGGCGGAGATGTTTCTGCATGAAGCCCGAGCCGTGGCGCAGCTCGACCATCCGGCGATCGCGCCGGTGTTCGACGTCGGCCGGACGCCGGAGGGGGATTGCTATGTGGTGTCGAAGTTCATCCCCGGCCTGAGCCTCGACCAGCGGATTGCCGCAGGGCCGATTCCGCAGCGGGAGGCGGCGATCCTGGCGGCGACGGTCGCCGAGGCGCTCCATCACGCGCATGAGCAAGGTTTCATTCATCGCGACATCAAGCCGGCCAACATCCTGCTCGATGGGCGGGGGCGCCCGTTCCTCGTCGATTTCGGCCTCGCCCTGCGCGAAGAGGATGTCGCCCATGAGCAGGGATTGTGCGGCACGCCGGCGTACATGAGTCCCGAGCAAGCGCGGAGTGAAGGGCACCTCATCGACGGCCGCTCGGACATCTTCAGCCTGGGAGTCGTGCTGTACGAGATGCTGGCCGGGGTGCGGCCCTTTCAAGGCGGCTCGTGGCGCGAGGTGCTGGACAAAGTGCGGGCCGCGTCGCCGCCGTCTCTGCGCCGCGCCGCGCCCGATGTTTCTGCGGAGTTGGAGCGAATCTGCTCGAAGGCGCTGGCCCGGCGGGCGGCCGACCGGTATGCCGTCGCGCAGGAGATGGCGGACGACTTGCGACACTTCCTGGCTCACGCCGAGGCGGCGCCGGCGCGGCGGAAGGTGACGCCCAAGGGCCTCCGTTCGTTCGATGAGAGCGACGCCGATTTCTTCCTCTCCCTCCTGCCCGGCCCCGCCGACCGCGACGGACTTCCCGAGAGCGTGCGGTTCTGGACGACGCGGCTGGCGGCGTGCGAAGCGGAGAAAACCTTTCGGATTGGGCTGGCCTACGGTCCCTCGGGGTGCGGCAAGACGTCGTTGTTTAAGGCCGGCGTCTTGCCGCGACTGTCGCCCCATGTGCGCGTCGTCTACGTCGATGCGACGTCGGCGCCGGCGGAAGCGCGCCTGTTGGAGTCCGTAAGGCGAATCGCGGGGGACGAAGAATCGAATTTGCCTTCGCTGCTGGCGAACGTTCGCCGGCGTGCGGCGCTGGCGGAAGGGGAGAAGCTGCTCCTGGTAATCGACCAGTTCGAGCAGTGGCTGCACGTGCACGGCGGCGACGCCGAGACCGAGCTGGCTCGCGCGCTTCGCCAGTGCGACGGGGCCCG
>JAHWKS010000692.1 GCA_019347795.1 Planctomycetota bacterium
CGTCGCGCCGGAGGGCCAGGCCACTTCGACTCGCTGCGCCGCCGCCGCCTCGCCCAGTCCGAAGTAGAGCGGCATGCGGCTTTGCGAGAGGTATCCCGACTTGCCGTCATTCGCCTTTTTATACACTCCTTCGGCGGTCGTCACCGTGACCACCGCCCCCAGTCCGTCCCGGTTCGATTCGGCGCCGCGCAGCCGCACCGCCAGATAATTCAGGGGACTTCGCTTCTCGGCCAGGTTGCTCAGGAGCACGAGCGGCTCGGAATTGAAATCGTTGGTCACGATGTCCAGATCACCGTCGTCATCCAGGTCGAAGACCACCGACGAACGAGAGCCCAGGGCCGACCAAACCGTGACTTTCCCCGTGCGCCCGCGGCAGATCGGGTTGTCGCGGTCCTGCCCGTCGCAATCCAACTCAAACCACGGCTTGATCCGCTTTCCTTCCGGACGCGGCTCTACGCCGAGGGCGAACTCGCTATCGACGAACCGCCGGCCGCCGTCGTTCAAAAGCAGCGAATTCGCGCCATAGCGATAGGGGAAGCACATGCTCGATGCGATGAACAGGTCCTCAAAGCCGTCGGCGTTGAAGTCGGCCGCGCTCAGTCCCCACGGCCAGTAGTTTTCCACGCCGATTTCGTCGGAGATTTCTTCAAAGAGTTCGCTGCCGGAATCGCCGCCCCGATGGCGAAAGAACGCATTGCCGAAAATGCTGTCTTCCGGATCGCTCCCCAGGAACGATTCAGGCCACTGCATCTCGGACTTCAGCTTCTCGCGTTCCGGACCGACATCTTCGCTCATGTCGGAGTGCATGTCGGTTATGAACAGGTCGAAATGCCCGTCGTTGTCGAAGTCCAGCGACTTCACCCCCATCGAGCCCCAAGGGGTTTTGGGGAAGACCTCGCGGCTTTTCTTATCGAACCGTTCGCCGCCCACGTTCTCGTAGTATTCGTCGTGGCCCTGCATGTCCAACACGTACAGGTCGGGCCAGCCGTCTTCGTTCGGATCGATGGGCGTCGCGTCGCCCGACCAGCTTGCGTCCGATAAGCCGACCTCGCTGGAAACGTCGGCGAAGCTTCGTCCATCCAGGTTCTTATAGAGGATGCTGCGCTCGGCGAAGTCCGGCTTCAAATGGCCGGCGAAGGCGTCGGCCGTGCCGACATAGTATCGATAGTCCCCTTCCGGGAGCGAACTGGTCCCGTCAATTCGCAGGCCGGCCAGCTCCTCGGTCGTATACTTGCCCACGTTCGTGAGGAACAAATCGAGCAGGCCGTCTCGGTTGTAGTCGAAGAAGACGCCGGCGGAGGAATGGCCGACGTAGTCCAGCCCGGCTTCGGCGGCGATGTCGCGAAAGACGCCGCTGCCGTCGTTCTCGAACATCAAGTTGCCGCCGCGCACGGTGGTGACGAAGAGGTCCGCGTCGCCGTCGTTGTCGATATCGGCGAAGGAGGCGGTCACGCCGATGCGGTCTTCCACGGCCACACCCGCTTGCTCGGTGATGTTTTCGAACTTCCCGTCCCCGCGGTTGCGAAACAGGCCGTTGGCGCCTGCCTGGGCGACGAAGAAGATGTCCAGCCGGCCGTCGCTATCCACGTCGGCGACCGCCACGCCGTTGCCGTGGTCGTAGTGATTGACCTGCAGCCGCCACCGCTGCTCATCGACAATCTGCGGATGAAATTCAGTCCCGGTTTCCTCCACGGCGTTACGGAACTGAAAGTCGTGAAACGCCTCCAACTCTTGCAGGGCCTGCGTCTGTGCCTGCCGGCGCTCTTCCAGCCACGGGTTGTGCAGGATCTCGGGAGGCTGGGCCAGGTGCGTCATCTCCCGCGCCGACGCGGCGACGCCTTCCTCCGGGGGCGCCATCTCCGGGAGCACGAAGTCGAGCGCCCGCTGCAACTCGGCCAGGCCGCCTTCCTCCAGCACGTCGAAGTAGCCGCGAATCCGCCCCTGGCGGTCCACCAGCACGAACTTGGAATCGTGCATGATCGGCATCGCGGAGTTCCGCGCGTCGTCGGCGACCGGCAGGTGGAAGCCCTCTTTCGCGGTTCGCCAGATCTTCTCGCGGTCTCCCGTCAAGAACTTCCACTGCGAGTGCTCGGCGCCGGCCAGGGTCGCATAGGCCTTGAGTATGTCGGGACGATCGTACTCCGGATCAACGCTGATGCTGAGGAGCCGCACGCCGGGCCAGCTCGGATCCTTCGCAAGCGCCGCCTGCAGAGCCGCCATCTGCTGCGTCTGCATCGGACACGTGGCGCGGCAACGGGTAAAGATGAAGTTGGCGATCCACACCTTCCCTTGCAGATCGGAGGCGCCGAACGATTGGCCGTCCTGGTCGGTGAGCGTAAACTCCGGCGCCTGGCCCAAAACCGGGGCGATCGAGGAGTCGGTTTCCGGCGCCGATTCATTGCCTGACGGCGCCGGCCGGGGCGAAGCGGATTGTCCATCGCCGCGGACGGCCGTAACCGGCGCAGATGGGGCGCCCTGGAAATACTGCACCGTCAACACGGCCACGCTCGCGAGGGCCACCAGCCCAATTACCGCGAGCCAGATTGTCGTCTCACGTTTCACGTTACCCTTTCCTCTTGCCGGCTCGCCCCCAATGGCGGACGAACGGCGTTATTGAATGACGATTCGCCCCATGAAGTCGTCGTGATAAAAACGAAAGTTGCAAAGCGCGTCCGCCTCGAGGTCGCGCCGGAGGGGCCTCTCCGCGGCGAATTCGGCCGTGTGGACCAGGCCCGGGGCGGCGATTTCTCGCACTCCCAGCTCGGGGATCGACAGCAGGTAGATGTAGTCCTCGCTCCGCAAGTGAAGTTCAACCGTGGCGCCGAGAGGAATTCGCAGCACCTGCGAATCAGCGTTGCTGGTGTGAGACGGAGCGTTTTCTGCTCCGGCGGGCGCCACGTAGCGAAAGCGCCAGCGGTAATCCTGCCCTGTCGCCTCAACGACGTAGCGCCGCTTGGTGGAAGCATCATCCGAAGCCGCTTCGGCAGGCGCCGCGGGAGAGACGCTCGTGGACGCCTCGCGGTAAGGAGAAAAAAACCAGGCGCCGGCAAGGGGCGACGCCGCCAGCAAAGTTAAGGCCGAAAGTAGGGACCGCCGAAGCAGATTGTGCCGAGCAATCGCGCCATCGCAAGCCGATTTCCTTTCGCAAGTGGTGTCCACCATTCACTCTACTACGATCAGGGCGCCGAAAAGTTCGCCCTCGACGATGGCCGTATCTCTGCGGCGGACGCTGCCGACTCCGCCACGCCCGGGGTCGTGAAGCAAAACCGCCATCCGGTGTATAATCAGAAGCCAGCCCGCTAACGATGAGACTCCAGTAACAATTCTATTGCGACAGCGGGCGGAACGCAAACCACGTCCCAGCGGAGCAAATGACGGGAAAAGTGAGGATTGTTGCGGCCGTATGGCTCGCGCTCTGCGGCGTGGCGGTGGGCGCCGTCGTGCTCACGACTCGCCCCTGGAGTCGATCCTTTTCCCTGAAGCCGGCGGCAGAGAGCCGATATCAGCCACCATCGACCGCAGGGTCATTCCGCGAAACGCGAGGCGCCAGGCCAGCGCCCGCCAGGCCCGGCGGCTATGTTGGAAGCCGGGCCTGCGCCGAGTGTCACGCCGAGATTTACGGGCAGTACGCCGCGACGCCCATGGGGCAGTCCCTTGCATCCGTGGACGAGGCGATGCCGGTCGAAGGGGAGCAGGCGGCAACGATCACTCCGCCGGGAAACCGCATCTACCGCGTCGTGCGGGAGGAAGGGAAAGTGTTTCACTCGGAAGTCACGCTTGACGGCCGCGGCGATCCCCTCTTCGACCTTCGCGAAGAAGTCCGCTTCGTGCTTGGGTCGGGCAAGCGCGGCCGTGCGTACCTGATCAACCGGAACGGCCGGCTGTTCCAGTCGCCGATCGGCTGGTATGCCCAGTCGCACGGATGGGACTTATCGCCCGGT
>JAHWKS010000693.1 GCA_019347795.1 Planctomycetota bacterium
TCAGAGGTGTGCTATGCCTAGCGTGCTCGTCGTGGACGATTCGGCTGTGGACCGCAAGCTCGTCGGAGGTCTGCTGGAGAAAGAACCCGGCCTGCAGGTCGAATTCGCCGAGAATGGCCGGGACGCGCTGGCCAAGATTCGCGGCTCGGCCCCTGACATCATCGTTACCGACCTGCAAATGCCTGAGATGGACGGCCTGGACCTGGTGCGCGCCGTGTCCGTTCATCATAGCGATATTCCCGTGATCTTGATGACCGCCCACGGCAGCGAGGAGTTGGCGGTGGCGGCGCTGGAGCAGGGAGCGGCCAGCTACGTGCCTAAGGCGAAGATCGCCGAAAAGCTGCTCGACACGGTCCACCAGGTGCTCGCGCTGGCCCATGCAGAAGGAAGCTATGAGCGGCTGCTGGAGTGCATGGACCGAACCGAGTTTCTCTTCACGCTGCACAACGATCCCGCGATCTTTGATCCGCTGATCGACCTGGTGCAACAAATCGTGGTGGGCATGGGGGTCGCCACGGGCGGCGAGCGATTCTCGATCGGCTCGGCGCTGCAGGAGGCGCTGTTGAACGCCTTCTATCGCGGTAACCTGGAGATCAGCCGCCAGCAGATGCAGGAAGCGCGGGAGCGGATGCTGATGGGCGAGCAATTGAACCTGGTCGAAGAGCGCCTCCGGCAGCCGCCCTACGCCGATCGAAAGATCACGGTGGGCGTGAAGATCTTGAAGGACGAGGCCCGCTTCATCGTCCGCGACGAAGGTCCCGGGTTCGACGTCTCCAAGCTGCCGCAGCCCTCGACATTGGAGTCGCTCGATCAGGAGGAAGGCCGCGGGTTGGTGCTCATCCGCACGTGCATGGACGAGGTGCGCCATAACGCGAACGGGAACGAGATTACCATGGTCAAACGCCGCCTCAGCGATCGCGAGGCGGCCATGCAGGATGATTTCGAGGTCTAACCATTCTCACGAGATAAACCGATGGCGAAAATTCTGGTGGTCGATGATTCCGCGGTGGATCGCCGCCTGGCGGGGGGACTGCTCTCCAAAGAGGGAACCATCACTGTTCAATTCTGCGAAAACGGCGCCGAGGCCGTCTCCGCGATCGAGCAGGCGCCGCCTGACCTTGTGATCACCGACCTGCAAATGCCGGAGATGGACGGCCTGGCGCTGGTCGAGCACATCAAATTGACGCGGCCGAACCTGCCCGTGATCCTGATGACTTCGATGGGGAGCGAAGAGATCGCGGTGAGCGCCCTGGAGGCCGGCGCCGCCAGTTACGTCCCGAAACGCAAGCTAGCGGAGGACCTGATGCGGATCGTGCGGCAGGTGATGGAGGCGGCCGCCCAGCAGAGCAGCCGGGCGCAGCTTTTGCTCGGCATGACTCGCACCGAGTTTACCTTCGAGTTGGCCAACGACTCGACGCTGATCCCGCCCCTCATCAGCCACATTCAGGATTCCGTCACGCAGATGGGCGTGTGCGACGAGGCCGACCGCTTGCGGCTGGCCATCGCGCTGGAGGAGGCCCTCACCAACGCGCTGTTCCACGGCAACCTGGAGTTGTCGTCCGAGCTGCGCGATAACGACGCGGAGCGCTACGCTGCGGAAGTCGCGAGGCGGAGCACATCGCCCCCCTACGCCGACCGCCGCGTGTTTGTCGATTCCCGCTTCACGCGGGACCAGGCGTACTTTGTCATCCGCGATGAGGGCCCCGGCTTCGATCCCAGCAACCTGCCGGATCCCTTGGACCCGGAGTGCTTCGACAAAGCCGGCGGGCGCGGCATCCTGCTGATGCGCACCTTCATGAGCGAGGTGTCGTTCAACGACACCGGCAACGAAGTGACGCTGATCAAGCGCCGCGCCGACGGCGGCGGAAACGGCGAGGCGCTCTGATCCCGGCCGCCTCCCCGGTTCAATACCGCAGGATGCACCACAACGCCCACAGCCCGTCGCGCCACGTGATCTTCTTGCCTTGCGAATACGAGCGGCCGGCGTAACTGATTGGACGCTCATAGAACCGCACGCCGGGGCGGCGCGCCAGCTTCGCCGTCAGTTCAATCTCGATTCCGAACCGATTCTCGCGCAGCGTCGGCGCAACCTTATCGATCAATTCCCGGCGAAACATCTTGTAGCACGTCTCCACATCCGTGAGCGGCAGGTCGGTCCGCAGATTGGAGAGAAACGTGATGAACTGGTTCATCCGCTGATGCCAAAAACCGCTCACCGGACGATCCGTGTTGCTGAAGCGGCTGCCGTACACCACGTCGGCCCGATCCTCGATGATCGGCTGCGCCAAGCGGCGGAATTCCCGCGGGTCGTACTCCAGGTCGGCGTCCTGGATCACCACGACGTCGCCTCGCACGTGTTGAAACCCGGTGCGGATCGCGGCCCCCTTTCCCTGGTTCCGCTCGTGCAGCACCACGCGCAGGTCGGGCGCCCCGGAGAGCCGCATCAGAACCTCGCGGGCGCCGTCGGTGCTGGCGTCGTCCACCAGGACGATCTCGCAAGGAACGCCGCAGTCACGGACGCGCTCGATGACGCGCTCGATGGTCTTCGCCTCGTTGTAGACAGGAATCACCACCGAAAGCAGAAAGTCGGAGGGGAGGCGAAAGAGCCCCCAGTCGCGGCAGATTTCCGCTCCCAGCAGTCGCTCCAACCAAGCCACGCGGCGATTGCGCGTTTCGTGCGGCGTCGCGGCCTCCGGCGGCTCCGCCTCCTCCGCCAGCCGCAAGAACTCCTCGCGCCAGCGGGCGGCGTCCGCCGCCTCGTATTTAGGAAATGTCATCGCGCCGCGACTGGTCAAATCGTCGAGCAAATACCGAAGATGGAAAACATCCTTGTTTATGGTAGTTTGCCTCCGCTTTTTCGTACAGGATATCCGAAGCGCTTTCTTGACAGCGGGGATTGACATAAGTCAAGATAGCGAAAGAAGCTGATGCTGCCAGCAGGCCGCATCACGCTTCTCGAATCTCTTCGGCGGCGGAGCGCGACCCTCGTCCCTTGCCCGCCGCCAGCGGGTTCGTTCCTCCTCTTCCCTCACAAGCTCCGGGAGAAATCCATGGCCACCGGAATGGGCGACTTCACCGATATCCTCATTCGCCGCGGCGCAATCAGCCGTGATCAGTTGACCGAAGCCGAGCGAATGGCCAGGTCGGGGCAGCAAAAGGTCGCCGATTGTCTGATTCAACTCGGCTACGCCACCGGTGAAGAGGTGATGCGGGCGCTAGCCGAGGAAAACGCCTGCGAATACGTCGATCTGCAGGAAGTCAAAATCCCCGACGAGGTCATTGAGCTGGTGCCCGAGTCGGTGGCCCGCGAAAACGTGATTCTCCCTCTGCGGGTGGATGACGAGATGCAGGCGGTGATCGTTGTCGCCAGCGATCCCCAGGCCTACGAGGTCTTCGAAAACCTCCGGTTCATCCTCAATAAGCGCGTCGAGATCGCCCTGGCGCCCCGCGAAAGCATTCTGGAGTCCATCAACCGTTACTACGGGCAGGTGGAAGGCGAATCGGCGGACTCCATGCTCCAGGAATTCACCGACACGGCCATCGACTGGCTCGATGAGCGGGACCGGTCCCGCCCCTTCTGCGCGCTCGTGCAGCACAAGGCACCCCACGAGCCGTGGGACTTCCATGAGCGGCACGCCGGCCATTTCGACGCCGGCGTCCCAGAGCCGGCCACGCTGCGCGACGACTACGACGGCCGGGCGACCCCGGCTCGCGAGGCGACGATGCGCATCGTCGCCGACATGCCGGAGGAGGACTTCAAGCAGTTCGTCCCCACGGACCTCGACCCCGACGGGCTGCTGCGCTGGAAGTACCAGCGGTACATCCAGGACTATCTGCGCTGCGTGCAGGCGCTCGACGAGAACGTCGCCCGGCTGCTCGGCTACCTCGACGACGACGGCGTCGCGTCGGAGACCATCGTCGTGTACACCTCCGACCAGGGG
>JAHWKS010000694.1 GCA_019347795.1 Planctomycetota bacterium
CCGCCGCGGGTGGCTGGCGCGCAACGGAACGCCGCCCCACGCCCCCCCGGCGCCGCACGGGCCCGCCGGCGCCGCCACCCGTTCGGCGACTTGAGTGGGGGTCGGCTTCCGCGCCGCCAAAGCCGACAGTCCCGCGCCGCTGCAAGGTAAACTGGAAACGAAGGGCGGAGTTTCTCGAAGACGCCCCTTCGATTCCGGCTTTCCTTTTGATGATCGCAACGATGACCGTGGGAGGCGAACGTGAGATTGTCTCGGCGTGAGGCGTTGAGAGCGGCTGGAGGCGCCGCGCTCGCGGGGATGTGTCTGCAGAGCGGTCCGGCGAGGGCCGATGACGCCGCCGACGAAATGACGCTGGTGGACGCCCACGTACACATCATCAACTCGCGGCTGCCGGGCGGGTTGGGGAAGGAGACGCCGCTGGCGCCCTTCGACAAGGATCAACCCGAGGCGCCGCTGCGGCTGGCGAGAACGGTTGAGGACCAGATGCGGCGGGCCGGCGTAACCGAGGCCCTCTGCATGCCGCGCGTCGAGGTGAGCGACGACGACCCGCTGGGAATCCGGCACAACCTGGCGATGGCGAAACTGGTGGAAGGGGTGAAGCTGCACCCGATCGGCCTGGCCCACCCGGAGCGGTTCGATCGCGATCATCTGAAGCGCGTCGAGGAGGTGCTGGAGCGGGGAGACGTGAAGGCCCTCAAGGCGTACCTCGGCTACCTGCACTACGATCCGTACTGTCCGGCGTACCGGCCGTACTTCAAGCTGGCCGGCAAGCACAACATTCCGGTGATCTTCCACACGGGGGACACCTACTCGCGGACCGCCAAGGTGAAGTTCGCCCATCCGCTCAAGATCGACGAGGTGGCGGTCGATTTCCCCGACACCAAGTTCGTGCTGGCCCACTTCGGCAACCCCTGGATCATGGACGCGGCCGAAGTGCTCTACAAGAACGCGAACGTCTTTGCGGACCTCTCGGCGTTCTTGATCGGGGACGCGGCCGCCTTCGCCGCTATGGAGCAGGAAGGCGTGCTGGCGCGCGTGGCCGAGCGCGTCAAGGAAGCAATCGCCTTCAGCGAGGCGCCGCACAAGTTCCTCTTCGGCTCCGACTGGCCCCTGGCGCCAGTGACCGCCTACCGCGATTTCGTGAAACGGATGTTCCCGCCGCAGCACCACGGAGCCGTCTTCGGCGGCACGGCGCGGGAGCTGTTTCGGTTGTGAGAATTGCCGTTGGTGGCCAGCGTGCTTCGTGCTAGAACGGTGGGCGAGCGGAGTTCCACCCGCATGGACGCACAGGAGTTTCAGGATGAAACGCGCCCCCCGCGTCGCCGCGCTCGCGGCGTTTCTAGGATTGTTTTCTGCGCTCGACGTTTTCGCCGCCGGACTGGTGCGCGACGAGAACGCCGTTGTGCTGGCCGATGACGAGGCGCTGGCCCAGGCGGTACTGGCCAAGGCCACGGAGTTCCGCCGGCTGGCGGCGATCGAGTGGTTGGGCGCCGAGCTGCCGCCCAGCGTCGGGCCGATGATGATCTATCCCCGCATCTCCGATGTCCAGGAAGACGGCAAAACGTGGCGGATCGACAGTCCCGACCGCCGATTTCACACCATCTGGGTGGCCGGCTCGCAAGACGTGGTGCTGGGGTCGCTCTTGCACCATGAGGTGACGCACGCGGTGCTTGCGGCGCAGATGCCGGAGGGCGTGCCCGCATTCATCGATGAAGGAATCGCCAGCCGCGTGGATGACGAGGAGCGAATCGCCATTCGCCGCCGAATTCTCGACTGGTTCGTCCAGTCCGGCAACTGGCCGAATCTGGCCGGCGTGCTGGAGGCGCCGTCGATCTCCGCCCACGATCAGCAGACGTACGCCGTCGCCGCATCGGTGACGGAGTTTCTTCTTACGCAGGGAGACAAAGAAACCCTTCTCAAGTTCGCCCGCTCGGGAAAAGCCAACGGCTGGTCGCAAGCGCTGCAGATGCACTACGGCATCGACGGCGTCTCGAGCCTGGAGAAGGCGTGGCGCGCGTGGCAGACGCAGCGGTCCGGCGCGGCCCGCGTCGCCTCGACGACCGAATCCGCGATTCGCTGAACCCGCTGGAGTCCACGCTTTAGCGTGCTCGCGCCAGCGGTTGGTAGTTAAGAGCACGCTAAAGCGTGGACTCCAACTACTGCTCCGCGGCGGCCAGTTGCTGGCGGACCGCGGCGATGATCGCCTGCTCGATGCGGCGGAGCTGGTCCACCAACCGCAGGTTCTCCGAGTACAGCCGGTAGAGCTCGGCCCGCACGTCGTTGTACTGCGTTTGCAGCGTGGAGAGATACTGCTTCATCGCGTCGCGCTCTTTGTTCACGAACGCGAGATCCTCGGTCAGCTTCGACTTCTCGTCCGTGCGGTAGGCGATCTGCTTTTTGCCCTTGTCGATGGCGGCCTGCACCTCGGTGTTCGCCTCGGTCACCATGCCGATCTCTTCATTCAGGACGCGGATGCGACTAAAGATTTCGTTCAGGCCGAAGGCGTAGTCCCGCAAGGGACGCTTGTAGATGGTCGGCCCGCGCCTGGCGATGCCCTGGGCGATCAGCTTCTCGGCCGCTTCGGCGTCCAGCAGTATCTTGTCGCCCGGCTCGAACTCTGCGGTCCCGCCCAGCAGCAGCTCCGGCGTGACGGCCCGGCCTGAGACGTCGAACACCTGCGTGGGAAGCTGGGCGACCGCGTCGGGCGCGTCCACGTCCTGGGTCCAGGGCTGGGTGAGCTCGACCTCAATCCACGTCCGCTCGGGCGGATCGGCGGGAGTGGCCTCTTCGCCGTCGCGAAGGTACTGATCCACGGCCTCCTCGTATTTCTCCAGCGGCGCCATGGGCGGGCGGGTGTGCCAGCCGCCCGGCATCAGCAGCTCGCGAATCTGCTCGTCCTCCAGGTGGGCGAACTTGTAATGGGCATCGTGGGGCATCACTTCATACAAAACCCACGTGCCGCCGGCGTTGAGCTGCCCGCGCTGAGTCTGATCGAGGGGCTGCAGCGGCGCCAGCACCACGGAATCCGCGGCGGGCGTCTCCACCACCCACTCGCCCATGTACAGCCCCGGCACGCTCCAGCCCTCGGGGTCCTCGATCTCTTTAAAGGCGTAGAGGATGGTCTTCGGCTGCAAGCGGTGCGCGGGAGGCGGCGTATCCACCCCGGCCACGTCCGGCGCCGGGAATCGCAAGGAGATCTTGTTATCCTGCGCCCCGTTGAACTGCACCTGGCGCCACACCCGGCCGCGATCGGCAATGACCCGCTCCAGCTCGTGCTTCAACTCGCGGAGCGACGCTTCCTCCTTCGCCAACAGGTCCAGCGGTCCGGTCTTGAGCAACTGCGTCTGCTCTTTTTCCTGCTCGAGGTCCTTGGCCAACTGCTGTTGCCGGGTCCGCCACTCCTGGTGCGTCTTCAGCACGGCCGCGGCCAGGAACACGAAGAACATCGAGGTGAGGAAGATTAAGACGAGCGCCGTCACATCGTGCCACCGCCAGCTCTTGGCGGCCATGAAGATGAGGAACAGAAAGGCGAACAGCAGAAGAACGCCAGTTGCCTGTGCGTAAATGCCCATGGTCTGCGGCCGACGTGAAGTAAAGCGCGCCGCAACGGCGCGCGGTAGTTCTAAGCAGCGAGAGGAGTCTCTCGTTCGATGATAAGCAGCCCTCCCCCCGGCGTCAACCTGCGCCGGATGCGCGAGGATGTACGCAAGTCCCTGGTTTTCCTCAAGTTCCGACGCGGCGCGCGGGGCGGGGCTCGCCCCTACAATCCCTCAAGTCGCCGCGCAATATTCCCGAAACCTGTTACTACCGGCATAACCCGCGCGCCGGGCGCCTCCCGCCATGGGATCGACGCCGCAACCCGCCGCGCCGCCGGCCACGCCTGAAGGCTCCCACCCGATTGAGAAAGGCGGCGTTATGCCTCGGGGCTAT
>JAHWKS010000695.1 GCA_019347795.1 Planctomycetota bacterium
GGGTGGAGGAAGGCAAGCACCTTCTTGCGATCGGTCTTGGTGTCGTACTGGATCACGGGGCAGCCGTCCACTTCGCTGCCGCCGTGGGCGCCGGGAATGTAGTAGAGATACCGGCCGGTCGGATCGGCGTCGATCGACGTGATGTACTGCTGCGTCCCCACCGCCGCGGGACCTAGCTTCTCGGCTTTCTCGGTTTCAACGTTGAACGCGTACAGCAGGGAATCCTCGCCCCGCGGCGCCTGCGAGACGGTATAGATGATTCCCTGCGGGGTCTCATCGGTGGCGGCCCGCAGGCCGAGCTCCGCATCGATCTGCTGGGGCGGTCCCGGATTGGCCGGATCGAACCGCACCAGCGTTCCCAGCGTCTTGCCCTCCACGCCCGGCGTGTAGTACACGCGGCCGGTGGAAGAGGAGATCATCAGGTATCGCGACGGCCCATTCGGTCCCGAGTAGATCACCTTGTCGGCTTCGACGTCGTAGGCGAAGAACTGGATGTCCTTATCGCCGCCGGAGCGCTCGCCCGGCTGGGCGCCGCCGTAGAAGATGAGCCGCTGCGGATCAAGCGACCCGGTCGGGATGCAGTGCTTGGGAACGGGGGCGTGAATCAGGATCTCCGCCTTGCTGGTCTTCGGGTCGGCAGCGATGACCCAGTCCCCCTTGTAGTGGTACTCGTCGGTGGTGACCCGCGTGCTGCCGCGATGCGTGGCGAAATAGACCCGGCCGTCGCGCGCCATGTCCACCCGCGTGTGGACCTTGCCGGGCGTGTAATGGCCGTCGGGGAGGTCGATCAGCTTGCGGATGTCGGCCAGCAGCTTGAACTGCTTGGACGCCGCATCGTACTCATAGACGAAGGCGTTGCCGCCCGGCGCCAGGTGATCGCCGATGGCGCTGTAGTACTTCCCTTCGGTGGCGCAACTGTCGCCCCATACCGACCATGGATTGCCGGGATAGCTCTGCCCCGGATAGTACAGCAGGTCGATCTTGGGGGGCGTCTTCGCCACCGCCACGCCGGGGCGAATCGTGCCCGGCTTCGACAGCACTTCCTTCGTCTCGAAGGTAACAATCCGCTCGCCGCCGGGAAGCGAGGGCGGATACGGGATTGATTCTTTTTCCTTCCGCTTCTGAGCGAAGGCGTCCGGCGCCCACGAGGAAGCGATGAGCAGGATCAGCGTTAGGGCAGTGACGGACCGAATGTTCATAAGATGCCTTTCGATAGCAGGGGCGATGTGGTGTGTCTCGCGAAACCGCAAGCGAGGTCGCTTGCGGTTTCGCGCGGCTTGATGCTCGGCGTCAGTCCGACAGAACTTAGCTCCCGAACCTCGCCTCCAACTCCACCCATTCGTGCGCCGCCAGCTCTAACCGCGCGACGCCTTCCTCGACTTGGCACTCTTTCAGCGGCTGGCCGAGGAAGTCGATTTGCTTTGCGGCGGCGAAGGGGCGGAAGCCGGTCAGTTTCATGCGCGCCGGGCGGCCGGCGGTCTCCAAGAGCCGTACGCGGACGCCGACCGCGCTGCCGTCTTCGATCACCGGCGCCCAGTGGGTGGCCGCGACGGTGCGGGCGTCGATGTGGAACAGCCAGCCGCTGGCGTTGGCAGGCGGCGGGGCCTCCTGAAACAGTTTCGTCTCCGGCGCCAGGAAAGACAACGCTTCGTGCAGCGAGTTTTTCAACTCCACGCCGATCCCCATGTGGAACGTCCGCTCCGTTTCTCCCCGAACCACCAGTAAGCTGTCGAGCATCCGATAGCCGGTGCGGCGATGGAACGGCAGCCCGCCGGTGAGGATCGTGGTGCGCGTCTCCCCGTCTTCGATCTCGAAGTACAGCGGACACTCCAGCCGCTTCGCGTTGGCCGGCTGCCGGCCGAGGTTGATCCCGCGCCACGCCGTGGCCGCCTCATTGGCCCAGGCGAAGCGGCAGCAGTAGTACGAGTTCCACGGATCGGAGCGGCACTCCTCCTGCGGGTCCAGCTCCACTTCGACGTGGATCACGCGGCTGCCGCGGAGCACTCGGTACCGCTGCGTGAAGCCGGCCAGCTTCTCGCCCTTCCGCGTGAGGAGCCGGCCGCGGGAGACGATTTCGCCCATCACGTTGTTGGAGACGGTTACCTCGACCGAGTCGGCGGCCATCACCGAGTAGACCGCCGACTTATCCTCGCCGCGATACTCACCGCCCGGCTGCGGATGCCGCCCCGGCATGCGGAGCGCGAGCTGCTGCGAAAGCCGGTTGCCGCGTTTCTCGTACTCCTTGATCGAAGAGAGCGCGCCGGTGTCCTTGTTCACAATCGCTTCGAAGAACTCATTCCGCAGCACGCCCTCCTCCGCCAGCGGGACCGGCAGCGGCTTGGGGTCGCGGCCCGACCTGCCGGTGGGGACCCAGACGAAGCCCATCGACGGCGCATCCACGGTGACGTGCTTCCGCGGACCGTCGCGTCCCGCCGCGTAAATCGGCCGACCCTCGGGCGGCAGGTTCGGCAATTCGGGCGCAGCGAGCGTGATCCGCCGCACGAAGCTATGCGGATTGACCACGAGGTAACCCGGCTCGGCGATTGCCTCCTTTCTCGGGAACTTCGCCGCGAATCGCTGCATGGCCCGCGGCAGCTCGGCGGCGACTTGCTCATCGAGCGGATTGGCGGAAGCAGCGCCGTCTTCGGACTCCGGCAGCTCTTCGCCTTCCACGTCGATCTTCTCCAGCAGTGCGTCGCCCGGCGAGTGCGGCAGGTCGAGCGACTCCAGCGATGCGCCCGACACTAGCTGCGTGAGCGTGTCGATCGCCTGAATTGCCTCGGCCACCGCCCGCCGCCGCCACCATCGCACCACGCAGGAGATGGGATCGGGACGGCGCTTGATGATTGCTTCTTTGAGATAGGGGGAGCGGTACTGATCCGCGTCGAAGCGATCCAGATGACTCGGCGGATCAGTGTCGCGGAAGTATTCATCAAAGGTGACCGGCTTCCCCAGCGCGTTCACGTGACGCGCGATCCGCTGCAGGTCGTCGTACCACGGCGACGTGACGCCCGGCCAATGGGCCAGCGACACCGTGGCGACGTGGTCCATGTCCATCGACTCTCCCATCTTCACCGCGAATCGCAGATACGTCCCCGGCTGCGAGGCGTTCAGCGGCGTGCGGGCCAAAGCGTCGATCGCGATCCCCGCCGTGCTTTCCCAGCGAGTCTTGGCCTGCGTCCCTTCCGGGAACCGCCCTTCTTCGAGTGTCGCGTGGACGGCGCCGAGGAAGCCGAGCTTGTTCAATGCCTGCGGAAGCAGCGGAACCAGCCCGAACCGCCGACGGCCGAACACGACCGGCCGGGCGCCGAGCAGCTCTTCATATCGCAGCAGGCCGAAGCGGAGCTGGTTCAAGATCGTCTCGCACGAGAGGAGCGGCAATCGCAGCTCCCGGTACTCGCCGCCGACCACCGCCGTCTGGAACTCCGCCAGTGATTGCCGCAGCGCCGCCAGCGACTCCGGCTCCTGCGCCGCCATCGCCTCCGCCAGCTCCGCCGAGAGGAGCACATTCCCGCGACCGCCTTTGGACAGTTGCTCGCGCAGAAGCGCGCCCAGCGTGGTCGGCGCGAGCATCGTCAGGTCGAGCACGTAAGCGTCCACCGGGTAATAGTGGTCGCGCTCCTCGGCCAGCAGGTCGAAGCAGGCGGCCAGCTTATCGCGGGCGGTCGCCTCATCGCCGGCCATCGCCGCAGCGGCCGCCGCCAAAGTTTGATTCTCGAAGTGGACTTGATCGAGGTTGCTCGAATATCGCATCTGCCGCGTGAGCAGCTCGACCTGCAGAAAACAGTAGCCGAGGGCGAGAAAGTCTGCCGCCAGCTCCGCTCCGACCGGCCCCGCGCCGCCGTCTAAGGGCGCCAGCGCCTGGGCGACGATCTCATGGCGATCGATCAGCTTACGGATCACCACGGCGCCTTCTTCTTTCGCTCG
>JAHWKS010000696.1 GCA_019347795.1 Planctomycetota bacterium
TGGCGGACGCCGATCCTGCTAGGGGGCGTCGCGTGGGCGATCGTGCTGCTGGCGATGCTTCCCGGCTATCCCCGCTCTCCGGCGTGGCTGGTGCTGTTGTCGTTGATCTACCCGGCCTACTATGTCGTCGCCTCTTTCATCTGCCACTATAATTCGCGGCGAATGCTTGCCGGCGCCTCGCGGGAGTCTGCAAAAATTGAGCCTTGAGCCGGATGGATTCGCGATCGTCCCGAAGGTGCTTGACCGCCCGCAGGTTGAAGCGCTCGCTTCCGCTCTCGCGCGGGTTGACGACAGCGGGGCGGTGCGTCGCAAAGGGGGCGTGTACGGCGTACGGCATCTACTCGAGTCATCGCCGGAAGTGCGAGCGCTGGCGGCTTCGGCCGCGTTGCGGCGGCTGGTCGAACCGGTGCTGGGTTCCGGCTGCTTCGCAGTGCGCGGCATCCTCTTCGATAAGATTCCGACCGCCAATTGGAAGATCTTCTGGCATCAGGACAGCGTGATCGCGGTCAAGGAGCGGAAGGAGACGCCGGGCTTTCGCGGATGGTCGCAGAAGGCCGGCGTCTGGCAGGTCGAGCCGCCCGCGGAAGTGATGGCGGGAATGTTGGCCCTGCGGGTTCATCTCGACGACTGCGGCGCGGACAACGGGCCGCTTCGCGTCCTCCCCGGCTCGCATCGTCACGGCTGGATTGACGACGATTTGGACCGTTGGAAAGCGGAGACGGCCGAAGTCATCTGCGAAGTACCGCAAGGCGGCGTGCTGGCGATGCGTCCGCTCCTTCTCCACGCCTCCGCGCCCGCCGCTTCGCCGAAGCATCGCCGCGTCATCCACCTCGAGTACGCCGCTGGCGATTTGCCCGGCGGCTTGGAGTGGCGCGATCGCGTGGGGAAGGCATAGGCGTACCTGGCGCCGTGGGGAAATGTTACTCCGCCCTCATCAGGGGATGTGTCGGCGTCCGCGGGAGAATACCGCCGACGACGGCGGCGGGAATACTGCTTTGCTGCTCGAGTTGGGCAAGCACGGAGTCCACGTGTTTCTCGGGGACGGCCAGCAGCAGGCCGCCGCTGGTTTGCGGGTCGAACAGGGCCGCGTATTGGGGCGTGCGACGCTGCTGGATGCTCGCAACCAACTCCGCCTCCGCGTCGCGGTTGGCGGGAGCAAGAGTGCTTTCCACGCCCGCGGATAGGAGTTCGGCGGCGCCGGGGAGGAGGGGAATCGAGTTTAGGTATAGCTCCGCCGCGAAACCGCAAGCGTTGGGGGAAACGGCCTCCGAGCTGTCGGCTGCAGATCGCCGGTTGGTGGCGTCGAGCATCTCGCGGAGGTGCCCGGCAAGGCCGAAGCCCGTGATGTCGGTGACGGCGGCGATGTCGAATTCCTCCAACAGCGACGCAGCGGGGGCGTTGCTGTGGAGCATCGACGCAAGCAGCATCTCCATCCACGGGGCGCGGCATTCGGCGCGCATGTGGGCGGCCAGCAGCACGCCCGTTCCCAGCGGCTTGGTGAGGATCAACTGATCGCCGACTCGCAAGTTCGCCTTGGCGCGCGGCGGACGCTCGCCCGAGTCGGCAAGAATCGTGTAGCCGATCGTCAACTGCGGGCCTTCGATCGTATGTCCGCCCACGAGCGTGGCGCCCATGCGGCGGAACTCTTCCAGTCCGCCCGCCAGCAGCTCGAACAGCACTTCCTCCTGCCGGCGGGCGTCGCCGGGCGGAACCGTGGCCATCGCCAGCGCCGCCAGCGGTTGCGCTCCCAGGGCGAAGGCGTCGCTGGCGGCGTTGAGCGCGGCAATCCGACCGACCAGGTAGGGATCATCCAGGGGGGCCGCGAAGAAGTCGGTCGTGACGGTCATTGGCCGGCCGCCGGGGGAGCGCACGATCGCGGCGTCGTCGGGCTGATCCAGCCCCAGCAGCACGTGCTCGCTGGGGGGAATCTCCAGCCGCTTGAGCACGCGGGCCAGCACGGTTCCGCCGACTTTGCCGCCGCACCCGACGCAGCGCATCGCCGGCGGGTTGTCGGGCGGCGCCGCGGCGCCGTTCATTTCGCTGGGGCGATAGTCCTGGTACTTGTCCATGAACCGCCCGTCGATCCGGTCCTTGAGCGACCACGTCCAGCGGCCTTCAAAGGTGATTCCTTTCCAATCACCCAAGGCGCGGCCGTCGCCGGTATTGAGGAGCTTCATGAACCCCCGCTGCGGCTCATACGGCGCCAGCGGCCGGCCAGCCAGCATGCGGCGGATGTTCTCCCACAGCACGGGTCCTTGGCGCACGGCGTACACGCCGGCCTTGGGAAGCTCGCGGCCGGCGATCGTGCCGGTGTCGCCGACGGCGAAGATCGGCAGCCCCGCCGTGGTTTGCAGCGTGGCCCCGGTGAGGAGAAAACCTTCGTCGTCTCGCGGGAGGTTAAGGCTCGCCAGCAGCGGAGGGGCCGCGGCGCTGGTGGACCAGAGCACCAGATCCGCGCCGATCCGCTCGCCGTTGTCGAGCACGATCTCGTCCTGCGTCACCCGCACGACGCGCCGCGGGAGCATCAGCCGCACGCCGCGGCGGGCGAGCTTTTCGCGAACACGGTCCTGGGTGCGCCGGCGGACGCCCCCCGCCACGTCGCCGTGGGCGTTGATCAGCGTCATCTCGACGGGCCGCTCGCCAAAGAGCTTTCGCACCCGCGATGGGAGGCAGAAGGTGATTTCAACGCCTCCCGCGCCGCCGCCCACAATCGCGATCCGCAGCGGGCGGTCGCCGCAACGTTCGTGCAGCTCCCTCAGCCGCCGCTCGAGCCGGGTCAGGAACGTCTGCATTGGCTTGATCGGAAGCACGGCGTCCCCGTCTAGCTCGACGCCCTCGCGGGTGGGGATCGAGCCGATGCCGACCGACAGTACGTCGAACGCCAGCGGCGGCCGGTCGGCAAAGAGCAGGCGGCGGCGCGAGGGATCGAGCCCCGTCGCTTCGCCCACGATCAGCCGGGCGCCGGAAGCGGCGCAGAGCCGCACCAGGTCGATCTCCATCCGCTCCTGCGGATACTGCCCGGCCAGCACCCCCGGCAACATGCCCGAGTAGGTGACGACGGGATAATTCGAGACGCACGTCAGATGCGCGTCGCGCGGCGGGTCCATCCGCCACATGCGCAGCACGTGGGCGTTGGTGTGCCCCACGCCCAACAGGACCACCTCCGATCGCGGCAATTCGGTCTTCATGCCATGCCATCTTAGGCGGAACGGACGCGCCGGGAAACGTGCTGGACGCGGCGCCGGGCCGGGCGTATGTTCTGCTTATGCTCGAGATCACGATCGTCAATGAACGGCAGAATCGGCGGTTTACGCACTCGCAGGGGCCGCTGGAATTCGGCCGGTCCTCCAGCTCCACGGGGCGCCGGTGCGTGGTGATGGACCGACACGTGTCGCGGGATCAGCTTCGGGTCGAGGAGTTGCCGGGCGGGGAGGTGCGGCTCACCAACCTGGGAAAGCCGATCGTTCTGCCGGAGGGGGAGACGCTCGAGCCCGAAGCCGCGTGCGAAAAGCCGCTGCCGCTGCGCGTCGTGATCGGCTACACCACGCTGGATATCTCCGCGGCCGCCGAGCCGCAAGAGGATGAGTCGGACATCGCGAAGTCGCTGCAGACGCTCGCGCCGCGAACCCGAGCGCTGGATCGCACGGCCGCCAAGTCGATTATCGCCACCGATGCGGCGCCGACGGCGGACAAGCTGGCGGCCTGGTTCGAGACGCTGCTCTCGGTGCAGCAGGCGGCGGCGGGCTCGGCGGAGTTCTATGAGGAGACCGCGAAGGCGGTGGTGGGCCTCATCGGCCTCGACCGCGGCCTGGTGCTGGTGCGGAAGCAGGACGCCTGGACGGTGCAAGCCCAGTGCGGCGAAGAGGCGCCGGGGCCGCTGCCGTACAGCCGTACGGTGGTGCGGAATGTGATGGATAATCA
>JAHWKS010000697.1 GCA_019347795.1 Planctomycetota bacterium
TCGGGCAGGACGCGCTGCGCCGGCTCGCGATCCGCACCTTCGCCCACGTCCACGCGCTCGACCTCGGCTATCACCTGCACCGATTCGATTCCGCCAGCCGCCGGGACCACTCGACAATGGCTTTGCTGCCCGAGTCGGCCGAGCCGGAGGCGATCTGCCGTCGCGACGTCCCCACTTGCCGCTCCACTGTAAAGTCGTAGAAAGAACCGCCGACGTTGCGCAGCGCCACGGCGGCTTCCGTGCCGTAGAACACGGCTTCGATCGCCGCATCCTGTCCCGCCGGCAGCTTCCACGAGCACGCGAGCCGGAGCGTCGTGCCGCCGGCGAGGAGGCAATCGGCCAGCGCGCAGTCTTCGACCGCGCCCTCCAGCGAATCCAGCAACTCGCCGCGGCAGTACAAGCGGCTGCGAAGTTCCGCAAACGAGGGAAATGACAGCACCCACAACGCGAAATCCACAAGGTGCGTGCCGAGATCAATCACGCAGCCGCCGCCCGAAAGCTCGGCATCGTAGAACCACGGCTTGTCGGGACCGTAGGCGTTATGGAAGGTGAGGTCGGCGGCATAGACCGTGCCCAGTTCGCCGGACTGCACGATGCGCCGCAATTCGCGGACGCCCGCCACGTGACGGTACGAAAGATCGACCGCCAGCAGCCGGTCGTGGCGCCGGGCGGCTTCGACAATGGCGATCGTCTCCGAGGTCGTTCGGGCGAGCGGCTTCTGGCAGAAGACCGGCAGACCCCGCTCCAGCGCCGCCGTCGCCTGGCGGGCGTGCATCGCGCTCGGCGTGGCGATCACAACGCCATCGAGGTCCAACGCGATCAGCTCGTCGAACGAATCGACCGCGCGGGCGTCGGGGGCCAACTCCAGCGCGGAGCGTACCGCGTCGGGCGAGGGATCGACAATCGCGGCGGCCGTTGCCGTCTCGCTCTCCACGACCGATTGCAGCCGGCTGCGGCCGATCCAGCCGACACCGGCGAATCCCAGCCGCAGCCGACGCCCGGGCGACGGAGTCCAAGGTTCCGTTGGTGAGGCGGCCAGGGTGGTTGCATCCATATCAGTAGCCTTGATCATCCCGGGCGGCGCCTCGTGCTGCCCCAGGCTACCGGTTGACCCTTGCGGGGTTTCCAAATCAACGAGGCAACGGACTTTGCGAATCCAGGTATTGGGGGGGCCACCGCCTGCCACTCCACGTTGCAAATCGCGGTCCCGAGGGGGCCTTCTCGACCACCGGAACGTGACCGAGGGGGAGGGCGAGAAGGTGCAGCGATTGGGTTCGCGCGGCGGAGCGCATTAGAATTGTCCGAACTTCACGAACGGCCGGCGCCTCGGAGTTTTCCCCCATGCATCATGCTTTCGTTCTCCGCATTCTGCTACCGCTGTTCGCCCATTGGTCGGCAAGCTCGCTCGCCAGAGCCGGCAAGCCGGCGCAGGCAGCGCAGCTTTCGAAGCCGGCCGCCCGGCCGAGGAGGGCAGGTCCATTTTCTCGACCAACCATGCAGCTTGAATGGCTGGCCCCCGTCCGCCGCGACGTTGGTAGTCGAAGCGTCCGCGGATCGACATCCAAGAACAGCCGAGGGTTCATCAGGGTGACAGAGCACGAGCCTGCGCTCTTGAAATCCGCTGCCCATGCCGATACAATAACTGCATGTGCATTGAATGCACGTGCGAAAACATCCATACTTCCCGGAGCTCGGACATGCGGACAGTGACGATGACGCGCGAAGCGTTTCTGGAAGACCGGCTCGGCAAAGCGTTTACCGACGTGGCCGGTGACTCCGCTCAGCCGTTCGACGAGGCCCTGCAGTTCTTCAGCGACGAGCGGCGGCAGCAGCGGATGGAAGAGGCCGAAATCCACCACGACCGGCCTCCGTTGGCCGGCGTCGTGCGGGAATTCGAATCGCAGCCGGCCATCGATCGGTTCTTCCGGGAGATTCATCCCCGCCAAAGCAAGCGCTTCCGCCAGGCTGTCGGCGCGCTCGTCCGCCTGATCATGGAAGGCCGCGGATGGAAAAAGACCGGCCGAAAGGGCTCGCTCGGCGTGCGGGCGGCGAAGGATTCGCAGGTCCCCAACCACAACACCGGCGGCCTGGCATTCTGGTTCCTGCGCGCGGAACGTTACGAACCCGCCAGCGGCATGCAGTTCCAATCGGTGCGAGAGCGCTGCGGACAACTCGAGTCCGGCGCTTCTCCCGCTGCCTCCGGAGCCCGGCGCGGCCGGACGAACGGGCAGTCGAAGGACTCAGCCGCCACAGCGAAGCGCAGGCGGCCGAGATCCCCGGCGCGCGAGAGCTCGTAAGGCCGATCACTACGAACGAAGATCGCCACGAACGGTGCGGAATTGCCCCACGTCGATCGGGCAGCCGACGCCGAGCGGGGCCGCGACCACGGACTCGACAGAGATCCGGCCGCCTGCTATTCGCAGTGTCGGCCAGCCCTGTTCGCTCGGCCCGTACAGGTCGCCGTGGGACGCGAGGATCTGCCGCTGGATGTCCTGCGGGAACGCCGACAGCCCCGCGAAATAATGATGGCCGTTGCGCTCGACGCTTTCGATGCCCAGCGTCGCCGCGACGGCTAGATCCTGCAAGAGCGCCACCGGGCCGATGTTTGCCAGGTCTTCGCCGCTCATGATACATCCGGCGCGGGGATCCTCCCGCCGCAGCATCTCGACCAGCATTGCATTCAGGATGCTTTTGAAGACGCCTTTGCAGTTCTTGTGGCTCGTGCCGTGATAGCCGAGCGCAAGAGCCCGCGCGAAGCTGTCGATCTCGGCGTCTGATTCGTCGATGATCAATCGCGGGCGCTCGCTCCAGGCGGCGAGTTCGCCCAGCACGTCGCCGTCGAGGGCCACGTCGCGATGAAACGGCTGCTCGACAAACATCAGGCGTGCGAAGAACGCCCCCAGCCGCTCGTTCGTCGTCAGCCGCTCCCAGTAGTCGCGAAACGCCTCCAGCGTGCGGAACTGCTCGTTGCCGTCGAGCGTGAAGCGAATGTCGGTTCCGGCACCGGCCGCGATCGTCTCCGCCACGCGGTTCAACCGCTCGACGTCGTGCTCCAGATCCCCCTTCACCTTCACCTTGAAGTGCCGGAGGCCGTAGCGGGCGATGCACTCGTCGAGCGACTGCGGCAGGCCGTCGCGCAGCCGGTCCTCGGGTGCAATCTCGGACGCGCGCAGCGGATCGGCCATGCCGATCGTGTGCCGGGCGATGATCTGCCGCAGGGGCTCGCGCGGCAAGAGTTCGCCGGCGTCTAGGCCTCGCAGCCGCGCGTGAAAGTCGCCCGGCCGCAGCCCAAGCGCGCCCGTTCGCACGGCCTCGGCGAACGTGATTTCCGCCGCGCGGCAGGAGGCTTCGATCACCGCGCGTTCGACCAGGGTCGTTCCGAAGTTCGAAAGTAACGGCGGAAGTTGGTTTTCGCGGCCCCAGGCCGATTGCTGTTCATCGAGGGCGCGCCACACGTCGCACGCGCTTGCGCCGACGAGTCCGACGGCCGAGCGAGCCGCATGCTCGATGACGCTGAGCATCTCCGCAATCTCGTCGTCGAGAGGCTTCTCGGCGACCTTCGTGAACCATTTCGGCGGCAGAATGTCGGCCGCGACGCCGCTCGCTTCCCGCCCGTCGATTTCGCAGCGGACTTGCACAAACGCCTGCGGCGCGCGGGTCATCGTGGCGATGCCGTACTTGAACGGCAGCCGCGTCTCGAGATCGATCAGCCGAATCTCGGTATCGAGAATGCGCACCGGAATCATCCCAAACGGCTGGGTGGCACTGGCAGCTCGCCTGCCAGTGCCGAGCGGTTCTCACGCAAGCGAGAAGTCAAGAACCGTTCGCACACGTGTGAGCTCTCGCACGGGATGGCGAGCATCCCGTGGCACCCATAAGCCACTACGACCCCTCGATTTGCAGCTAATTGACCGGAATAGC
>JAHWKS010000698.1 GCA_019347795.1 Planctomycetota bacterium
GAGATCGTCCCCCGCGGCTCCAACCGCGACGTAAGCTGCGTTTACGCCTGTCCGCACGAAGCCGCCTTCCGCATGGACGGCCAGGAGCTTTACCAGCGGGTCGCCGGCCGGTCCTCCTAGCAGCAGCACGATGATCGAAGACCTCTGGTACAAGAACTCCATCATCTACAGCCTCGACCTGGAGACGTTCCTCGACGCCGACGGCGACGGGGTGGGCGACTTCGAGGGGCTGGTCCGCTGCCTGGATTACCTGCATTCGCTAGGGGTCGATACGCTCTGGCTGGCGCCGTTTCAGCCCACGCCCAACCGCGACAACGGGTACGACATCTCCGACTACTACGGCGTCGATCCGCGGCACGGCTCCAGCGGCGACTTCGTCGAGTTCATGCACCAGGCCCGGCAGCGCGGCATTCGCGTCATCATGGACCTGGTGGTCAATCACACTTCCGATCAGCACCGGTGGTTTCAAGAGGCTCGATGCGATGAGAAGTCCAAGTACCGCGACTGGTACATCTGGTCCAAAGACCGTCCGCCCGACTGGAGCGACGGGATGGTCTTCCCCGGCGTGCAGGAACGAACCTGGACCTACGACGAAGAAGCCCAGGCCTACTACTTCCACCGTTTCTACGACTTCCAGCCCGACCTGAACGTCGCCAACCCGGCGGTGCGCACCGAGATTCGGCGCATCATGGGCTATTGGCTCGAGCTGGGCGTGGCCGGCTTCCGCGTGGACGCCGTGCCGTTCATCATCGAGATGACCGAGGCGGGGGACAAGCGGGCCGATCTTCGGTTTGAGTACCTTGCCGAGATGCGCCGCTTCCTGCAGTGGCGCCGGCGGGATGCGATCCTGCTGGGAGAAGCGAACGTGCTGCCCGAGGACGCCGAGAAATACTTCGGCCGGCACGAGGACGGCATCCATATGATGTTCAACTTCTACGTGAACCAGCACGTCTTTTACGCGTTGGCGACCGGCGATGCGTCGCCGCTCCGGGACGCGATCGAGGCCACGGATGATCTTCCCCTGGCGGCGCAGTGGGCCCACTTCCTCCGCAATCACGACGAGCTGGACCTGGGGCGGCTCACCGATGAGCAACGAGAGAAGGTCTTCGCTCGCTTCGCGCCCGAGGAGGACATGCGGCTTTACCACCGCGGCATCCGGCGCCGGCTGGCCCCGATGCTCGGAGACCGGCGCCGACTGGAGATGGCGTAC
Source organism: Planctomycetota bacterium (assembly GCA_019347795.1). Lineage (GTDB taxonomy): Bacteria > Planctomycetota > Planctomycetia > Pirellulales > Pirellulaceae > JAHWKS01. The sequence continues at coordinate 1,211 of JAHWKS010000698.1, forward strand.
AGTCTTCTGCTCTCGCTGCCCGGCGCCCCGGTGTTGCGTTATGGCGAAGAAATCGGCATGGGGGAAGATCTTTCGCTTCCCGAACGCACTTCCGTGCGCACGCCGATGCAGTGGTCCGGCGAACGCAACGCCGGTTTCTCCACGGCCGACGAGCTGATCCATCCGATCGTCGATGAGGGACCGTTCGACTATCGCAAGGTGAATGTGGAAGCGCAGCGGCGAGATCCCGACTCGCTGCTCAACTGGACCGTCGAGATGATTCGGCTGCGGAAGGAATGTCCCGAGATCGGCTGGGGGGCGTTCCACGTGCTCGACGCCGGCGCGCCCGAGGTGCTGGCCCTGCGCTACGACTGGCGGGAGAACTCGCTGGTCATCCTTCACAACTTCTCCGAGCAGCCGCGCGAGGCGCGTCTGAAGGTGGAAGTGGATCGCGGCGAGCGGCTGATGAATCTCCGCACAGACGACGGCAGCGAAGCGGGGGCCGACGGCGTTCACCGCATCCGCCTGGCCCCCTACGATTACCGCTGGTGCCGCGTAGGCGACCTAAGCCATCTCCTGCGGCGGGCGAAGGAATGACGGGATCGTCCAAGCGACGGGGTCGGGAGTCTTTTTCGGCCAGTGTAGTATCGATGTGGCGGCCACGTTGGCCGAAAAAAACTCCCGACCCCTCAACGCTGCGACTCCTCAACGTTGGCCCATGCGGCCCGGATGATGCACGGGCGACGCGGCGGGAGTGCGAGGTGGACCGGAATCGCTCGTCGCGAACAATTACGGCCGCATTCACCGGGCCGCCCTGGCGATCGATGGGCAACGTCTGGGCGATTTGAGCCGTCTCCGGCGGCGGGCGAAGGAATGACCGGATCGGCCGCGGGCGCAGGTTATAATAGGAGCATGAACGTCGTCCGCCTCGTCACCGCCGTCGCCGTGCTCGTGCTTGCTCCGTTCGCGGCGCCTGCGGTCGCGGCTGAGTCGCTTGCGGAGCGGCGGGCGCCGCTGGACGAGGCCTTTCGCAGCCGGTTGGCCGCGCTGGCGGCGAAGTGCGACGATCTGGGTTTGGAGGAGCAGGCCCGCATCACTCGCGGCTGGTTCATTCCTCGCGATCCTTCTCGGTTGTACGTCTTCCTGCCGGCGAAGGAAGACGCCGCGACGCCGCCGCCGGTGGCGCCGCAACTGGTGCGATTCTGGCATGAGGCGTGGATGAAGCTCCGTCGCTCTCAGGCGGCGGCATTGTTCGACTTGGCGAAGGAGTCGCTCGACCGGGGCGAGGCGCGGGGCGCGTTTCTGCTGATCCACGAGACGCTGCACGAGGACCCGGAGCATGCCGAGGCGCGTCGCATCCTCGGATCCCCCGCTGCGGAAAAGCCGCAGACGAAGCCTGTCCGCACGCCGCACCCGAAGTTCGGCTGGCCCGCCGGACGGCACTGGCGCGCGGTAACGGATCATTATGAGATCAAGACAGATCACAGCCCCGAGGAAGGCGCCCGGCTGGCGTCGCGGCTGGAGGAGCTGCATGCGGCGTGGCGCCAGGTCTTCGCCGAGTACTGGTTGGGCGAACGAGACCTGAGATTGGCGATGGAGGGGGGTTCGCTCCCCAGCGGGTCGCGGCGCAAGTTTCAGGCGGTGCTCTTTCGCGACCGCGACGAGTACGTTCGCCAGTTGCAGCGAAGCGAGCCGCAGATTGCCGTCTCCGAAGGCTATTACGCGCCGGGAGATCGCACGGCCTACTTCTTCGTGTCCGAGGAGGACGTCTCCTCCACCTGGCGCCACGAGGGGACGCACCAACTGCTGTACGAACTGGGGAACGCGACGCCGCAGGTCGGCATGGGAGAGAACTTCTGGGCGGTCGAGGCGCCGGCCCTGTACATGGAGTCGCTCACACCGCACGAGGGCTACTGCACGGTCGGGGGCTTCGACGCCGAGCGGTTGCAATACGCCCGCTTCCGCGCATTGAGCGAGGACTACTACATGCCGCTGGAGGAGCTGACGCGGCTGGGGCGCGAGGAGCTGCAGCGCCATTCTGAGATTCGCCGGCTGTACTCGCAGGCCGCCGGGCTGGCACACTTTTTCCTTGATGGTGACGGCGGCCGCTATCGGCCTGCCTTCCTGCACTACCTCGCCGCGGTGCATCAGGGCCGCGACCGCGCGGAGACGTTAGCGGCCTTGGCCGACACGCCGTACGCGGAACTCGATAAGCAGTACCGCGATTTCCTTGACGTGACCGATGAAGATCTCGCCGACTCCCGCCCGCCCGCCCGCATCGCCATGCTGTCGCTCGGCGGCGCCTCGATCACCGACGCGGGACTGGCCCACCTGGCGCGATACCCGAACCTCACGTGGCTCAATCTCGCCGGGACCCGCATCACCGACGCCGGCCTGCAGCACGTCGCGCAGTGCAAGGATCTGGAAACGCTCTACCTCACAGGCACGCAAGTGACCGACGCGGGCCTCGACGCGCTGGAAGGGCTGACTGGCCTCAAGATGCTGGACCTGGAAGGCACGCCGACGACCGAAGCAGCGCGGAGGCGCATTCTACAACGACTCTCGGAATAAGCGTTCGATGGTGAACCACATAAAACTTTCCATTCCCCTCGTCGCCCTCCTCGCTATGCCGTCTCTCGTGCTTGCCAATCCTGCGGAGGCGCCGCGGACGATGGTTGCGACGGTGCACCCGATCGCCACCGAGGCGGCCCTGGACGTCATGCGCGAGGGA
>JAHWKS010000019.1 GCA_019347795.1 Planctomycetota bacterium
GGCGTTTGCGACTCTTGCGCCGATTGCGTCTCTTGCGTTCATTTCCGGAAAGGCGACACGGAAGCCGGAGGTGATTTCCCGAGGCGTCAATCCGATCTCCGTTCGGCCAGCGCGGCGAGATCGTCGCCCTTCGCCGCGCTTGGAAGAAGCAAACGCAAAAGACGCAAGCGACGCAAGCATTCCGCGGCGGATTATTGCCACCGGAGGAAAGCCCCCTTGCAGCGAGTGAACGTCTATGGCGACAACGGGGCAGGAACATTTACGGCAGGAATATGCTCCTTCATTTTCCTGCCGAACATATTCCTGCCTTTCCTTGGAAAGATGCTTATCTTCCTGCCGCCTTGAGCCCGTGACGCGCGATGCGGCGAATCTGGGGATCGGCGTGATTGCGCAGGTGCGTCAACTCAAACAGGACCACGTCGAGTTGGGGCTTGTTGCTGAACGGCGCCTCCCAGGCGATTTCCGCGAGAGCATCGCATGCCTCGCATCTTGCCGTCGGATCACCTTCTCTCATATCCCGGACAAACTCGGTCAATCGATCCCAGGCGTCCTCGGGAACTGGGCGTGCGCCGCAGCCGATGGATACCGGCCGGGCTTCATCAAGAACCCACCTTCCGTCCTTGCGCTGCAATAGATAATGCATGCCATGGCCACTGTATCCGCCGCCTTCGCTCACGTCCCAGCTTCCATGTACCTCGGCACGGAAGAAACCGACGGGCCCGATGGAATGAAAGGTTATCGCGTATTGGTCGCCAAGAACGTCGACGAGCACATAATCTCCATCTTTCTGTCGAACAACCCGCGGATTACCTCGAAAGTGATGTTCGGCGATCGCCTTCCGGATCGGCTCGTGCTGCCGGAGCGTCCAGTCGTGGAGCCATTTCGGCGCGGCCAGCGCGAGAGCAACGACGGCCGTCAGCACAAACAGCGTGCGAAGGCCGAACCGCGTACATCGACTTGACCCCTTGTCGCCCATGAAGTTCAGCGTAGCAAACTGCGCGGCGAGCGTCACGCTTTCCCGCGAGCGCGGGCGTGGCTGAGGCGGACGGGTGGCGGCGGAGCAGAGCGACGCCCCAGCGGAATCGGCGCGGGCATTGGGATTCAGAGTTGGGCCGGTGCGGCGGTCAGGATCAAGGCTTTAGCCGTTGCATCGCTGGGGCGTCGCTCCGCTCCGCCGCTAGCCACGCACTTTTGGGGCGCACGCCGGTTGCTGTGTATGCATCAATCACCAGCCAGCCCGGTGGAATGGGATCGAGCGTGATCGGCGTTAGTTGGCTCAGTTCGTACCAGACGGCGCTGGACCATTTCCACACTTCCGGCTTTTTGACCAGCCCGCGTTCCAAACTCGATCGAGCGCTGCCGCGGGGCGTTTGCGACTCTTGCGCCGATTGCGTCTCTTGCGTTCATTTCCGGAAAGGCGCCACGGAAGCCGGGGAAGATGGTTCCAGGAACCGCGGTCCCAAGCGATCTTCAGCCCCGCAAGGGGCGACAGCACGTAGCCAGGGGCGCAAGCCGGCGCAAGCCCTGGAATCCGGAATCCCCAAACGCCGCCCAAGCCCCGCAGCGCGACAGCGGTCACGCCGATAGGGTCGGGGTGGTTTTTCGGCCGTGGATCTTGCGACGTGGCGAGATGATTGGCCGAAAAACCTCCCCGACCCCTTCCATTCGGCGTCGGCGGGCTCAGTCGCGGTTGACCCAGCAGCGGAGCGGCTTTCCTTCGAGGCCCAAGAGGAGGTTGTCGGCGGCGATCTCGGCCATGCCGTTGCGGCTGGAGACCGTGGCGCTGGCGATGTGCGGGGCAATCACGCAATTGGGCAGCGTCGGGAGTGGATCGCTGAGCTCCGGCGGCTCGGGGTCGGTCACATCCAGCCCGGCCGCGAAGATCTCGCCGCCGGCAAGCGCGTCGTGCAGGTCGGACTGCACGTGCAGCGGCCCGCGGGCGGTATTCACAAACACCGCCGTCTTTTTCATCTTCTTGAAGGCGGCGGCGTTGAACATGCCGCGGGTGGTGTCGTTCAGGTCGGCATGGACGGAGACGAAGTCCGACTCAGCCAGCAGCTCATCCATCTCGACGTGCCGGGCGTCTAGCTCCTGCTCCGCCTTTTCGCTGCGGTAGCGGTCGTGATAGAGGACCCGCATGTTCCAGCCGCCGCGGCAGCGGCGGGCCATGGCCATGCCGATCCGCCCCATCCCCACGATGCCGATGGTGCGCTCCCACAAATCCTGCCCGACGTGCCCGAGGGGTTCCCACGTCTTCCACCGGCCATCGCGGATGTAGTCCTGTCCTTCCACGACCCGCCGGGCGGCCGCGATCAGGAGCGCGAACGCCATGTCGGCCGTCGCGTCCGTGAGCACGTCGGGTGTGTTCCCCACCCGAATGCCGCGGCGGGTGGCTTCCGCAATGTCGATATTGTTAAACCCCACGGCGAAGTTGCTGACGACCTTAAGCTGCGGCCCGGCGGCGTCGAAGAACTCGGCGTCCACCTTCTCGGTCAACAGCGACAGCACCCCCTCGCAGCCGCGAACCTTTTCCAGCAGCGTTTCGCGCGGCGGCGGGAGCGGCTCGCGCCACACATCGGCGTCGCACGCCTCGATCATGCGATCAAGCCCTGCCGCGGGAATCTCGCGGGTCACAAACACGCGGGGCTTCGCATCAGCCATTGCACCTCCTCATCAGCCGCGACGCGCTAGCGTCCGGTTCTGGATTCCACGAACTGTTGTATCTTCGTTTCCGGGCGCCGGAACCGCGGGCTAGCGCCCGGCGGCTAATGTAAACGACCCGCAGTGAGGATGCACTACTCCTCCGGTCCGAGCACTGCGATGCTGTTGGCCGGAAGGCGGGCCGCGGCGTCGATCCGGATATCCGGCTTGGAGGCCAGCAGCACATGCGTCGGCCACTCCGGCTTCATCGGCAACTCCAGCGGCTGCTCCGACAAATTCGCCAGGATCGCGATCGGTCCGCGCTCCACCAGCAGCCAGCGCCGTTCATCGTCGCACTCGGACTCGATCAACTCCAACCGGCCGTCGGTCAACGCCGGGATACGGCGGCGGAGTTCAATCAATTGTTTGTACCACGCGACCATCTGCGAGTGCTCCGCGCCGTCCAACTCACTCCACTTCAATTTCGATCGCTGGAACGTCGCCTCGTCTGTGGGATCGGCGATTTGCTCCGGCCGCCAGCCGAACTCGCCGAATTCGCGGCGGCGCCCTTCCCGGACCGCCCGATTAAGCTCCGCGTCGCCGAAGTTCACAAAATATTGGAACGGCGAGGACGCCCGCCATTCCTCGCCCTGGAACAACATCGGCACATAGGGCGAGAGTAGCACCAGCGCGGCGCCGACCATCGCCAAGTCGGCATCAATCCCGCTGGCCAGACGATCCCCCGCGGCCCGGTTGCCGATCTGATCGTGATTGTGCATGTAAGCCAGGAAGCGATGCGCCGGCAACTCGGTCGGCGGCCGGCCGTGACGGCGGCGGCGGAACTGCGAGGCCTCGCCCGCGTAGAGGAACGGCTGCTGAAACGCCTTCGCCAGATCGCTCACGGCCCCGAAGTCGGCGTAGTAACCGCTGGTCTCGCCCGAGAGCACCGTGTGCAAGGCGTGATGGAAGTCGTCGCTCCACTGCGCGTCCAGCTCCATCCCGCCGGACTCTCGCGAACGAACCAGTCGCGGGTCATTGAGGTCGCTCTCGGCGATGAGCACCAGGTGGCGTCCGAGATGGGCTTGAAGCTGCTCCACCTCCAGGGCCAACTGCTCGAGGAACGGGATCGCCGAAGTATCGACGATCGCGTGCACCGCATCCAGCCGCAGGCCGTCGAAGTGATAGTCCCGCAGCCACATTAAGGCGTTATCGCAGAAGAAGCGGCGCACGCCGTCGCTGTAGGGACCATCGAAGTTCACCGCCTCGCCCCACGGTGTGTGGTGGCGGTCGGAGAAGTAGGGGCCGAACTCGCGGAGGTAGTTGCCCGAGGGGCCGAGGTGGTTGTAGACCACATCTAAAAGGACCGCCAGGCCGCGCTCGTGACAGGCGTTGACGAGGCTCTTCAGACTTCCCGGATCGCCGTAGTGGTGGTGGGGGGCGAAGAGGTCCACCCCGTCGTAGCCCCAGCCGCGATCGCCGTCGAATTCTGCCACGGGCATCAGCTCGACGTGGGTCACGCCCAGATCGACCAGGTGATCGAGCCGCTCGATCGCGGCGTGAAATGTTCCGGCCTCCGTGAATGTGCCGATGTGCAGCTCGTAAATCACCGCCGACGAAAGCGGCTTCGCCTGAAAACCCGCGTCGGTCCAGCGAAATTCCGAATGATCCACCACACGAGACCGCGCGTGCGGTCCGTCCGGCTGAAAAGGCGAGCGGGGATCGGGCCGCTCGGAACCGCCGTCAACGCGAAAAGCGTAGCGGGTCCCCGGACCCGCCGAGGCGACCGCGACCCGCCACCAGCCGCGGTCCTCTCGCTGCATGGAAAACTCGCCCTCATCGGTGACGACGGAGACTTGCTCGGCCTTGGGGGACCAAACGGCAAACGTGTGCATGGCGTTTCTCGACAGGCGGTGGAATTGCTCCATTGTGTTGGCTTTCGCGAATCGCACAAGCGGACTCAACCTGCGCCCTCCACCGTGACGCGTCGGCGACGCGGCTCTACAATTCCGGTAGTTTCAACTCGGAGGCGCCGCGCAGCACGATCACGAGGCGAATGTGGAATCGAAACGGACTGCCAAAGGAGGAGCGATTCAGGACCTGTATAACTTGGCGCGGCTGTACGGAGTGGAAATCGCCTTCGATGATGTGACAGGACGGCGGCGGGAAGCTTCCGCCGATTCGCTGCTGGCGGTGCTGGCGAGTCTCGGCGCCCCGGCGGCGAAGTTGGGAGACGTGAAGCAGGCGCTTCGCGATCGCCGGCAGTCGCTTTGGCGCCGCGGCGTCGAGCCGGTCATGCTGGCGTGGGACGGCGGACCGGCGGAGGCGGCCATTCGGCTTCCTCGCAGCCAGGCCCGCGGCGCCTGGGAGTGCGTACTCCATTGCGAAGACGGGAGCGAGCGGCGCTGGTCGGGGCGTCTGGAGGAGCTTGCGGACGGCGACTCGGCCGTTGTCGAGCGAACTGCCTACGTCGAAAAACGATTGCCGCTGCCGCATCGCATTCCGCTCGGTTATCACCGGCTGGTCATCGAACTGGGCGGCCGGCAATTCGAGACGCTTCTCCTTGCGGCGCCGACGCGGGCATATTCGCCGCAGGGGCGGGGCTGGGAGCGATCTTGGGGCGTTTTTCTCCCGCTCTACGCGCTGCATTCGCAGGAAAGCTGGGGCGCCGGCGACTTTGACGATCTCGCGGACCTGGCGCAGTGGGTGCAGGATCTCGGAGGCGGGCTCGTCGGCACGCTGCCGCTCTTGGCGGCCTTCCTGGATGAGCCGTACGAGATCAGCCCCTACGCGCCCGTCAGCCGGTTATTCTGGAACGAATTCTACGTGAGCCTCCGCAACGTGCCGGAGCTTCCACTGTCGGGCGCCGCTCGCGAGCTGCTGGCTTCCTCGGAGTTCCATCGCGAGGTCGGCGACTTGCGGTCTGCGCCGCTGGTGGATTACCGCCGACAGATGGCGCTCAAGCGGCGCGTGCTCGAAGAGTTGAGCCGATCGTTCTTCGCGAAACCCTCGGATCGCGTTGCTGCATTCGAGCGCTATGCCGCCGACGAGCCGCAGTTGCACGACTACGCCGCCTTCCGGGCCGTCGGCGATCGCCTGCGAACCCCGTGGAGTCAATGGCCGGCGCCGCTGCGGGATGGAGAGATCAAAGAGGGGGACTACAACGAAGACGTCAAGCGATATCACCTTTACGCCCAGTGGCTGGTGCACCAGCAACTCGAAGCGCTCGCCGAGCGCGAGCGGGCCGGCGGCGCGGGGCTTTACCTCGATCTGCCGTTGGGGGTGAACCGCGACGGCTACGACGTGTGGCGGGAGCGGCCGTCCTTCGCGCTCGGCGTGGAAGGGGGATGTCCGCCCGACGTGGTTTTTCCCAAGGGGCAGAACTGGGGCTTCACGCCGCTCCATCCCGAGCGGATTCGCGAACGGAGCTACCGCCACGTGCGGGCGTTCGTGCAACATCAGCTTGAGTTCGCGAAGACGCTCCGCATCGATCACATGGCGAGCTTTCACCGGGTGTTCTGGATTCCGCCCGGCGCCGAAGCCGGCGACGGCGTGTACGTGCGATACCCGGCGGAGGAGTTGTATGCGGTTTTTTCGCTGGAGTCGCACCGGCATCGGACGATCCTGATCGGCGAAGACTTGGGCACCGTTCCCCCCGAGGTTCCCGCGGCGATGGCCCGGCACAACTTTCATCGGATGTACGTCGTACAGTATGAGGTGAAGCCCGACCCCGGCGCGGCGCTGCCCGACCCGCCGGCGGCGTCCGTCGCCAGCGTCAACACGCACGACATGCCCCCCTTCGCCGCCTTTTGGGAAGGGACGGACACGGCTCAGCGGCGAGGGATGGGGCTGATCGGCGCCGAAGCGGCCGAAGAAGAAATCGCTCTGCGCGCGAAGTTCCGCGGCGCGCTCTACAGATTTCTGCATGCCCAGGGACTGGTGGATGAGGCAAATGAAGCAGCCGTCTACCACGCCTGCCTCGCGTTTCTTCGCGACAGCCCCGCCCGGCTGCTGCTGGTGAACCTGGAGGATCTCTGGCGAGAGACGCAGTCGCAGAACGTCCCCAGCACCGGCGGCGAAAGCCCCAACTGGCGCCGCAAAGCGCGGCTCTCGCTGGAGGAGATCTGCGCCGATCCTCGCGTCCGCGAGATCCTTCAGGACCTGGCCCGCGCGCTCGCCCCGGTGAACGGCCGACGGCCGACGTCCCGCTGATTGACAGTGAACATGGCGCCCGTAACAATGCGTTCGTTGCCGGCTGGACACAACCAACCTGCTCGGTGGTGTGATGCTTGCCGTAGGCGAAATGGCGCCGGCCTTTAGCGGCCTGGCGGTCGTGCAGGGCGAAATCAAGTCGCTGACTTGGCGCGACATCCACGGAGGGAAGGCGCTCGCACTCTTTTTTGAGCCGAACACCGAAACCGGCTGTGCGGACCATCTCGTGTCTCTCAACGAGCGATCGCATGAGTGGAAGAGCCTGGATGCGAGCGCCCTTGTGGTCTGCCCCGACACGCCGGATGAGATTTTGCGCCGGCTGGAAAGGCGCTTACACCCCGAGGATTTCTTGCTGCCGATGGTTGCCGACGCCGAGGAGCGCGTGGCGTCGACGTACGAGGTTGTTTCGCCGGCGGGCGAGGCTCTTTCGGGAAGGATTCTCGTGGACCGGGAGGGCCGTGTGCGGGAAGTCGCCCTGAGCGACGCGCCGTTCCCTACCGACGTCGATGCGCTGATTCGCCAATGGGAGACGCTGTGAACGTTTTGCGTATCTTGAACGCCTTTTGACAAGGAGCACCCTGATGGGAAAAGTTGCACGAGAAATGGTCGAGAAGGCCGGCCTCAACGTCGAGGAACTGATCAACAAGCTGATCGCCGCCGCCGGCGCGGAGTTTACGACCTTTTACTACTACACGATCCTCCGTGTGGCCGCGATCGGCATGGAAGGCGAGGGGCTGAAGGAGATCATCGAAGACGCCCGCATCGAGGACCGGAACCACTTTGAGGCGATCGTTCCTCGCCTGTACGAGCTGGGGGGCGAATTGCCGCGCGACATCCGCGAGTTCGCCGACCGGGCCGGCTGCCCGGACGCCTACCTGCCCGACAGCCTGAAGGGAGGCAAGACGCCGACCGGCTCTTCGCTCAAAGACCTGCTCACCGTGCTCGTGGAGGCCGAGCGGTGCGCGATTCGCACGTACACCGATCTGTGCCAATTCACGGCGGGGAAGGATCCCCGCACGTATGACCTCAGCGTCGCCATCCTCAATGAGGAGATCGAGCACGAGGCCTGGTTCTCCGAGTTCCTGGGGGAAGGCCCCTCCGGCCACTTCCGCCGCGGCAAGCCGGGCGAATCGCCCTATGTGGGCCGTTTCATGACCGCCGATCATGGCTGACGTGTGGCGCAAGGCCCTTCCCAGCGATGACCTCGAGCGCGGAAAGCTTGCCAAGGCGTTTGTGGCGGGCCAAGCGGTGCTGCTGGCCCGCCTGGAAGACGGGACCGTAGCCGCCTCGTCGCCGCTTTGTCCGCATGAGCGGGCCGACCTCTCCCAAGGATCGGTCTACATGGGGGCGGTCGATTGCCCGCTGCATCACTACCTCTACGACTTGAGGACGGGGCAGAATCGCTATCCGCGGAACGTGTTTCCGGCGGACCTGGCGGAGAAGCTCGGGGACCTGCCGCTGTATCGCGTGAAGGAAGAAGAGGGTTGGATTTGGGTGGCTGTGGACGAGCACGAGGCTTGACGCGGACGCTTCGCCAACGCTACATCGCTGGGAGCAAGGCGCCGAGGATTCCCGCCGCCGCGCCGACGATGGCGCCGAGACTGGCGCCGACGAGCGTCCAGATCGGCGGTCGCGCGGCTGAGGCGCCAAGGCTTGCCCCAAAGTATAGTCCGACGATCATCGACAATCCGGAAGCCCGGCGTCGCGGTAGATCAAAGCGAAGATTCCTGCGACAAGGAACAGACCGAACAGTTGCCGCAGGCTGAACTGCCACGGTCGCTCGGGCGGCGCGGGATCGCGCGGGCTGCTCTCGTCCATTCCTCGAATCTCCCCAAGATCGCGTCGGCGTCACGCCGGCTCGTCGCCGCTCCATTCCGCGGCGCCCAGTAACTTGAGATTCAAAGAGCCGCCGCGAAACAGCATCTCATCGAGCGCGTTTTCAATGTCGCCGATCGCCAGCGCTGATGATCCGTTTCGCTCGAGCTGGCGCCCAGCGGCCCGTCGCATGAGCTCCTTGATGAACGAGGGGCTGATCTTTTCGGTGCGGCGGACCGTTTCCCGAACCACTTCCTCGGGCAGCACGAGACCGCGGGAGTAGAGACGCAGCAGTTGCTCCCGCCCACGGGCGTCGGGAAGCGGAAACTCGATCGCCTGGTCGATCCGTCCCGGCCGGGCGGCCAGAGCCGCTTCCAGTTCCTCGGGACGATTTGTGGTGAGGATAAAGATCACGTCGCAGTCCTCACGCAGTCCGTCCATTTCGTTGAGCAGCTTGTTGAGCAACAGCTCGGATGTGACGTTGCGCATCCGCGTCCGTTCCCGGGCAATCAGGTCCACGTCTTCGACCACGACGATGCTCGGCTGCAGAAGACGCGCCAACGTCATGTACTCGCCAAGCAATCCCACCTGTTCCGCCGAGATCAGAAACGTGGTGTGTCCGGGAAGCGTCCCGGCGAGATAGCGGATCGTGTGGGTTTTGCCGGCGCCGGGCGGTCCGTAAAAGAGAAGTCCTTTCTTGGTCGCCATCTTCAAGCGACCGAGAGCGGCCCGCTGCTCGATGAACCGCCGGACGTTCCGGTCCAGCAGCTCTAGCGTTTTCTCCGGGAGGATAAGCTCCTCGCGCGGGACGCTCCTCAACCGGTGCACTTTGACGCCGCGTGCCTGGCCGAGATACGATTCGTCCTGCTCCAGCGAGAGCACTTTCCCGCGATAGCACTTGGCGTTCTGAATTCCCTGTTCGAGGCGGTCGAAAATCGCCTTCGTCGCACGGCGGCCGCCGTCGTCATTGGCCGCCGCCTGGAAACGCAAACGATGCACGGGGCCGCACCCGCCGAATTCGGATGCGGGAGCACACATGATTGCCAGCTTCGCCCCTTCGTGCTCCAGAAACCAAATGCCGTTCTTCAGGCAACGGATCGGCTCCGCCTCGCCGATGTCGATCTGCTCGTATTGCGGCGGGGCGGGCTTGCCGGCGCCGACGGACATCTCAAAGAGGCTCTCATCCAGAAGCGACGCAAAGTCGAGGCTGCCAAAGCCGCGCTCCACGTGCGCGCCGCAAAAATAGTGGACCGTCGCTGTTTCCAGATATTCATCCAGCGCGCGTTGCAAGTCGGCCCGCAACTGCATCGGAAACTGGCGCTCGGTCACCGTGAGTTGCTGGAGCGGCAAGGGATGGAAATGCCGCTTGAACCACTGGGAGATCGAGTTGCGGCGATTCACCCTCAAGGCGACGGCAACGCCCCCCGCGATCAGCCCCACAAAGGCGATCAGCACCGCAACGCCCGCGAGAATTTCGTAGAGCACCTGCATCGTTCATTCGCCGCATTGGCTCGAGATCTCCGTATTTCCTGCTCGATAGCGAAAGCCTTCCGTGGGTTCTTGAGCTTCAACTTTGAGTTTTCCCTTGACCGCCGTGGCCCCGCCGCGGCGGTTGATGCGCAGTCGTTCCGAGGTTGAGGCTAAAAAATCGCCTTCTTTCACATAGGGATGGCTCCAGAGCGTTACGTGCAAGATGACCGATTTGAACCACGCCTGGTGCATCTTTTCGACGTCCTCGTCGCTGTGGCCTTTCTTCGCCAGAAACGGCCTGCGGCGACACTTTTTTTGACGGGAGCTTTGGGCCTTTGGCCACGTGTCGTTCCCTGCTCAATCGCGCCGATGCGGATCGGCCTATCTCTCCCGCCCCCAGAGTCGCTTGAAGAGGCCGGGGCGGACCTCGTTCCGCTCGGACGACTCCTCATCCGACCCGGCGGGCGTTGTCGCCGAGAGGTTGTTGTCGCCGTTGACCCCCGGCCGATCGATGCGGACAAACACGGCGCCCAGCGTCATCTCGAGGTTGAGCGGGAGCGACTCGCTTTGGTCGAACTCCAGACGCCGGCCGTCGGCAAAGACGATGGGGTTCACGTTGCTGAGGTTCGTGACGCGGATGCGATCCTCTCCTTCGGGCGCCAGCCGTGCATGATGCCGCGACACGGAGGTTTCCTCCAGCGGGGCCACGATCAGCCGATCGCCCCGCTGGCTGCTGGTAAACGAGAACGGCGGCGCCTCCCCTTGTCGCTGGCGCCCCAGCTCCACCGGTCCCGTGAGCAACGCCGTGTGCGCCAACTGGCTGCGGTAGTAAATGCGAATCCGGTCGGCGCGCCGGCCCGTCGCTTGCGAAAGGACCATCTGAACCAGGCAGCGCTCGTCGGCGGCGAGGTCCGGCTCGTCGCCGGCGTCGGGCTCGAACGCCGCGTCGATCGCCTCTTGATAAGCGGGGAAGCGGGCGGCGTACTCATCAGCGGCGGGCTTCTCGCCCCAGACGCGGCGGTACTCCAGCTCCACTTCCAAGAGGGCCCGCAGCAGGGGCGGGCGGTGCGGCTCATCGACCGCCTCCAACAGCGCCTCCAAGGGAGGCCGGTCGCCCGCCTGGAGCGACTCTTCGTAACGGTCGCAAATGCGGTCGATCCGCCGCAGCGCCTCCAGCGGCGCGAGGTCAAGATCCGAAGTTCGAGTCATGCGTTTTCTTCCATCCATTCGCGGCGAATGCGGTTGAGCTTCCGCTGCACGGTGCGGACGCCGCACTTGCTCATCTGGGCGATTTCTTCGTTGGTGTAGCCCTCCAATTTCCAGCGGGCGATCTGCCGCAGCTCTTCGTCGAGCATTCCCAGCAGCCGGTTGTGCTCTTCGGCCACCTGCGCGGCGAAGGCGGGGGTCGGCTCGTCTCCCACGATCTGCTGAATCCCCGCCCCCAGCTCGTCGTCGTTTTCGCCGCGGAAGACCGACTCGCCCCGCAGGGCGCCGCCGCCGCGCTTCTGCCGCCGCTCGTACTCGGAAAGCCGGCTCGCCTTGCGGGCCGTGATAATCACCATTACCCGCCACAGGTTGTCCCGATCATCCAGGCGGGGAAACTTTCCCAAGGCGGCGCCTTCACAAAAACTGTGAAAGGCGCTCAAGGCCACATCCTCTTCGTCGGCCATCCGGCGAGAGGAGCCCTGCAGCTTCTTCCGCGCCAGGCGGACCAGCTTTTCGTAGTAGCGGTTCCACAGTTGCTGGGCCGCTTGGGGATCACCCTCCTTGAGCGGTCCCAGCCACACGGAAACGGAGTTTTCATTCGACACGGCGGCGCATCTCCTGGCGTCAATCGGATCATTCGCCGCCATTCTAACACCGACGCCTCCCTCGTCCAACGAAGCGGACGCAGGGCGTCGCAGACTGCGCCGCCCATAATGCTGCTATGACCAACCGCGCCGGCAGTGCGTCACGAGAATTGCGGCCGCTGATTGTGGCACGATGCATTTGGTATGATGGGGAAGCGGCACGAAGTTTGCCCGTAACGCAGGCGGGCGCGAGTTGGCCATCCGCCGTTGGGATTGTCTACCTCGGCGCCGATAAATGGATTCGCCCCCTTGCCAGCGCGCCCCCCGCGCCGCTGGTGCGCCTTCAAGGAGAGCTATCGTGATGCGTCCCCTCTGTTTGCTCGCGGCCGCGGGCCTGGCTGCTGTTTGTTCGGTAAACTCGCTCCAAGGCGCCCAGCCGAGCGAGACGTTGCTGCCCGCCACCACCAAGGGATTCCTCTCGGTTCCCGATGTGGACGCCTTTCGGGAACGGTGGTCGCAGACCGACCTGGGGCAGTTGGTGGATGACCCGGTCATGGCGCCCTTCATGGATGATTTGGAGAAGCAGCTTCGCCAGAACTTTTCTCTGACCGACGAAGAGTTGGGCATCACCTGGGATGATTTGAAGGACGTCTACGGCGGCGAGACCGCTGCGGCGGTCATTCAGCCGAGAGGGGACGAGTTGAAGCACGCATTCATGGTGCTGTGCGATGTGACCGGCCGCCTGGCCGAGGCCAAGGCGCTCTTGGACAAAATCGCCGCCCGGCTGCGAGACCAGGGGGCCACGATGCGGTCGCAAACCGCCCACGGCGTGCCGGTCCTGGTGTTCACGCTCCCCAAGAAGGAGAACGAGACGGCCGCCCGCCTGGCTGTGTTCGCCATTGCCGAAAGCCAGTTTGTCGCCTCCGACAGTCTGGAGGAGACGATCGACGTCTTGGCCCGCTTCGACGCGCAGCCGCAGGGGACGCTGCAGCAGCTTCCCGCCTTTCGCACGGCAATGGGGCGCGTGGCCGGGGCCGCCAACGACGCCACGCCGCACCTGCGATGGTTCATCGAGCCGTTCGGCCTGGCCGAGGTCGTCCGCAGCACCGAGTCGGCCGAAAGCCGCCGCGGCGTGAATTACGTCGAGATCCTTCGCAACCAGGGCTTCGACGCCGTTCAGGGGCTGGGGGGTTACGTGCAACTGAAAACCGACGGCTACGAGTTTCTGCATCACACCTTCGCCTACGTTCCCCCGAAGGCGCCGGATACGCCGCTCTTGACCGCGGCCGATTTCAAGCTCGCGGCCCGCATGCTCCAGTTCCCCAACGGTCCGCTGCAGATGCCGGAGTGGCTGCCGCGGGAGCTGGCCACGGCCGCCACCTTCAATTGGAAAATGCAGGACGCATTCGTCTACGTCGAGACGCTGGTGAACGAGATTGCCGGCGATCCGATTTACGAGGACGTGATCAACAGCTTCAAGACCGATCCCTACGGACCGCGGGTTGATCTCCGCAACGACCTGATCGCGCACATCGGGGAGGAGATCACGGTGGCGTCGGATTATCGGCTGCCGATCACGCCCGACAGCGAGCGGCTGATGGTCGCCATCGAGCTGACCAACGCCGCCGCCGTAAAGGCCACGATCAATAAGGCGATGGGGCGCGATCCGGACGTGCGGAAGATCCAATTCGGCGAGCATATCATCTGGGAGATTCTCGATCCCACCGCCACCGAGGCGGCTTCCACCGTGACGCTCAAGATCGATGGTCCCTTCGGCCCCTTCGGCGGCGACCTGGACGACGATGAGGAAGAAATCGAAGAAGAGAAGCCGGTATTCCCGAACTCGGCGGTCACGGTCGCCTACGACCGGCTGATCTGGACCTCGCAGGTCGATTTCGCCAAGGAGCTGCTCACGCCTCCCGCGGCGGGGGACTCCCTCCTGGCCAGCGCCGACTTCCAGGCGATCCATTCCGCCTTGGAGCGATTGGGGGCCGGGAACGACAGCTTCCACTACTTCTCCCGCGCCGATGAGGCCCTCCGCCCCACGTACGAGCTGATGCGCCAAGGCAAGATGCCCGAGGCCAAAACGCTCCTGGGCCGCTTCCTGAACCAGCTCTTCAGCGAGGAGGAAGATGAGCTGCTTCGCGAGCAGGAGATCGACGCCCGCACCCTGCCGGACTACCAGGTGGTTCGCCGCCATCTCGGCCCCGGCGGCGCCTACGTCCAAACCGAATCCAACGGCTGGCTCGCCGTCGGGATGGGCCTGAGCAAACGCGCGGAGACGGAGTAGAAGCCACGCTCGCAGAAGTGTCCCGGCCTTTGAACCGGTAACGGCCGTGCGCCAGCCACGTCAGTTCGGGTGCGGGCCCCGAGCCGTCCGGCGGATGCTCTCGCAGGTATTGCCGCGCGTTATCGAAAACGGCGCGGCTAATGAGAATCTGCCCGCCTGGGGCCAGGCCCATCAGCCGGGCCGCCATGTCTTGCATTCGTTTCAGTCATAGGACGCCTGCGACGCGGTGAGCCTTGGCCTGAGTGTTTGCTCTCTGCGCGGTATTCGCCATTTAGACGCCGCCCGCGCCAAGCGGGCGACGCTTGCGAATAATCGGAAGAATTGACTGAATCGTTACGGTCTGCGCAACCGATACATTTTATGCAGCGACAGGCGGCTCTCACGTTGCGCCTTGCTGCAAGCGTTCGCTCGCCGGAGGGATTCAAATGGCATGGGGCTTCGAGCCACAAAGGGCGTATGGCCGCGGTTGGCGTTGAGCCAATGCCTTTTGGCTGGATGGATTGCGAATGTTCTGGCGCCGGCGCAGGAGAATCTTCCGGCGCCGAGCGCCGCGCAGCCCGAGTTGCTGCGACCGCCGGCGGAGAACGACGATTTGCTCCTCCCCGACGTGCTGCGGTCCGCCGAGCCGGACCCGCTCTTGCTGGAGGAGCCGCTCGATCACTTCGCGCCTGATCCGCTTTTGCAGTATGCAGGCGAGGCGCCGCTGGGGTTCACGGGCATGTCGAGCGTCATGCCGACCGCCGTGCAGGAGGACAGCCACTTCGTTCCCATCGAAGATCGCTGGCGGCTCGGGTTCTCAGAATGGGACCGCTACGGCGAAGGGCATCCCCTCGGCGACGATTACCCCTGCGTGGAAGGCGCGGTCTGGGACCCGTACAACCAGAACGTGCTCAAGGGGGACTATCCCATCATCGGGCAGCACACGTTCTTCCGCGTCACTGCCGAGAGCCTGGCGATCACCGAGTTCCGCCAGGTCCCCACGCCGACCACGCCGTTCGAAAGCACCGCCGATCCGTTTCAGGAAGAGTTCTTCGGCGATCCCGACCAGTTCTTTCGCACACAGAACTTCATTCTCTCGTTGGAGCTGTTCCACGGCGACGCGGCGTTCAAGCAGCC
>JAHWKS010000699.1 GCA_019347795.1 Planctomycetota bacterium
GAGGTAGACGACCGACCACCACCATCGCTTCCCGGCCACCTCAATGGTCAGTGCGTCGTCCCGCTCATCGGCAAGCGGTTGCGAGTACCGATGGGCCGCCAGCAAAATCGCGAGCAATAGGAAGATCGTCGCCGAGACGCCGATCAGCAAGGCGCGGCGGAGGGTGCGATCGGAAGCGGGCGCCCTGCGCTCCTGCCGAGTCCGCAAGCAGCCGACCAGAAGAAAGCCCAAGACCAGCAGCGACACGACGAGCCCGACGCCGAAGAGCACCCACCAAAGCTTGATGATCGCAGCCGCCTCGGGACCTGCACTCTCAAACATCGACTGGGGGCCGCGGCAGCCCGACAGAGCGAAGCACATCACCAGGATGCATGTTCGGCGAACCGTCCGCGACAAACCGGACGAATCGTCCACTTTCCAACTCGCTCCCGCGCTGAGGATTTCCGCGTCGAGTCGCATAAGCGCTACACGCGGTGCGTGAGCAATTCGAGAAAAAATGGCTCCGAGCAGAGCAAATCGCGGTTTCTCGCGCATGGCCCTGGGATTGTGGTACAGCGTTCGAGCCGTCTCTTCAAGGCGCCGAGCAATCAAGAAATCACGGAATCGAGTACAAATACGCGGCGATGTCGCGTGCGTCCCGCTCGCTGACATTTAGGTCGGGCATGGCAGTGCGGGGGGCGGCCGCCCGAGGATTCCGAATCCAGTAAATCAGGTGCTGAGGACTATTGGGAAGGACGCCCGCGATGTACGCCTTCTCCTGGATTTCGTGCAGGCGCGGCCCCACCCTGCCGGTCGCATTGGGAACTCCGGAAACCGTATGGCAGGCGCCGCAGCCGTACTCGCGAATAAGAGTTCGGCCGCGCTCCGCGTCGGCGACCGGAACGTGCTGGCGCAGCTCTTCGGGATAGCGACCACGACCTCGGAACACGAGGGGCAGGCCGACCGCGAGCGCAAGGAGGACGAACAGCGAAGCAATCGTACCGTAAAACCTCATTGGCTATTCACGATGAAACTTCCTTCGACTACCCTAGAAATTGCGTAGGCGTTCAAACGGGAACCGAAGCAGTTTCAGTTAGACACGATTCCACGCGGCGGCGCCACCACAGTGATCGCATCGGGCGCAATGCGGCGCTTGAGCAGTGGGGTAGCGCCCTGCGGCTGATGAAGGGCGCTACTTAGTTCCCTTGCATGGCGGGGAACATCTCGCGGATCATCGTGATGGCGGCGGGTCCGACCAGCACCACGAAGATGCCGGGGAAGATGAAGATCACCAGCGGGAAGATCAGCTTGACCGCCGTCTTCGCCGCCTTCTCTTCGGCGATCTGCCGGCGCCGGGTCCGCATCGCGTCGCTCTGCACGCGGAGGGCCTGGGCGATGCTGGAGCCGAACTTGTCGGCTTGAATGATGATCGACGCCAGCGAGCGGAGGTCGTCCACGCCGTTGCGATGGCCCAGGTCCTGCAGCACGTCGGTCCGCGGCCGGCCCATCTGGAGCTGCATGTTGCACAGGCCGAACTCCTCGGCGATCACGCGGTAGGACTTCTTCATCTCCTCCGCCACTTTGCGCATCGCCTGGTCGAGGCCGAGGCCCGCTTCCACGCAGACCACCATCAGGTCCAGCGCGTCGGGAAGGCCGAGAAAAATCGCCTGCTTTCGCTTCTTCCCCAGCACCCATAACGCGATGTCGGGAAGGAAGAACAACACCCCGGCCAGCATCATCACCTTGAGCAAGGTCATCATGCTGAACGCCGACGTGAACAGCAGCACGCCGCCCCCCAGCACGCCGCCTCCCACCAGGCCGAAGAGCTTGAGCATCAGGAACATCGACGCGGCCGCATCGCTGCGAAAGCCGGCGTGCGAGAGCCGCGTCTTGAGGCTTTTGACGTCCTTTTCCTTCTTGGGCGCCAGCGCCTTGCCGAGCGTCGGAGAGGCCTTCTCCAACACGCGCGACATGCCGCTCTTGGCGCCGGGAAGCTCCTCGCGACGCCGCTTGCGGGGATCGCGGATCTCCTCGAGCCGCTCGTACGCGCGGTCGGGCGAGCCGAGCAGTCGCTCCACCACCAGCCACGCCACGGCGGCCATCGCCGCGAAGGCGGCCAGAGGCACGAGCCACATTGTGTCGATCGCTGCCAGAGTCACGGGACGCGCCTCACACCTTGATGTTGACAATCTTCCGGATCACCACCGCGCCCAAGAGCTGGAACACGATGGCCGCGGCCAGCATCTTCTTGCCCAGCGGGTCGGTGAACAGGGCCATCACGTAGTCGGGATTGAGCCACAAGATGGCCAGGAACAGCGCCGGCGGCAAGGCCAACAGCACGATTCCCGACAATCGCCCTTCGCCCGTCAGGGCCTGCACCTGTCCCCAAATCTGGAACCGCTCGCGAACCAGCCGGCCGATCTTGTCGAGGATTTCGGCCAGGTCGCCGCCCGTCTGACGCTGCAGGATCACCGCCGTGGCGAAGAACCGCAGGTCGAGGTTCGGGACCCGCTCGGTCATTCCCTCCAGCGCTTCTTCCAGCGGAATGCCGAAATTTTGCTCTTCGTACGCGGTGAGGAACTCTTTGCGGATGGGCTGCCCCATCTCGCTGGCGACCAGGTTGAAGCCGGCGCCCAAGCTGTGTCCCGCCCGCAGCGCCCGCCCCAGCAACTCCAGCGCTTCGGGCAGTTGCCGGGCGAAGGCGTTAATGCGCCGTCGCCGCCGGAGGAACAGGTAAAGGAACGGGATCATCCCCAGCGTCAGGCCCACCAGCGGCGCCACGAAGATCGGCAGCGGCGAGAGAAAGCACAGCAAGGCGCTACCCCCGCCAATCCCCCCGGACGTGATGAAGAACTTCGAGGGCGAGAGCTTGGTGTCGGCCTGCTCCAAAAACAGCCGCAGGTTGCCGAACCGCGAGAAGAACATCTCCAGCACGCCGGGCATTTCGTCCAGCGGCTGGATGAGGAGATTCGGCTTGTCGGCCTCGCGCACCGGGCCGCGACCCCCCTGGGCGGTCAGCATCGCCAGGCGGTCTTCGACTTTGGAGTCGCTTTCGCCGCGAAACATCATCGCCACGCCCGCCACCAAGGCGGCCACGCCGACGAAAGCGGCCAAAATGACGATGATCGTAAACATGAACTCGCAGACCTGGAGGAAACGAAGTCTCTAGGAAAGTCTAGGTTGCGATTTGGCGGGCGCCGTGTTTCGGAGATTCGGTTTGCCGGCGCGCGCAGACGCAGACCGGTGTTATTTGCCGATTGCAGCGCGTCCGCTACCTGGCGGCTTCCGAATCAAGCCCCTCGGCAACGGAGCTCGTGCCCGGCATGGGGGGCGGGAAAAGCTTGGAAAGAGCGATGTGGAGCCCCGGCAGGATTTCGCCGCCGTTGAGTTCCTCCGTGTCAGTCAAGCCACGGAGTTGCGTCGGCGACGCATAATCGTACGCCCTTCGCTGCTCGGGATAAATGACCCACACCCGGCGCACTCCGTGCGTGAAGAATTCTTCCACTTTGTTGAGCAATTCCTGCGCAGTGTCGTGCGGGCTGACGACCTCAACTGCCAAATCCGGGATTACGTCCCAATCGCCGGTCAGGGGGACAGGCCGATCCAGCGGCCAGCGCTCCGCGGATACAAACGCGACATCCGGCCGGCGCCGAAGATTGCGTTCTCGATCCAGGATGAATAGCATCTCGGGGATCGAGCGGCCTAGCGACTTCTCGCGTACGTGCAGCCACAGGTGACCGTGAAGCTCCGCCGCGACTAACGTTGAATAAGCGCCCATGGGCGGCAACTCCACGCGTTGGCCATTCACGATCTCGTACAGAGGCTCATCAACGGACGTCGGCGGCGCCAACTCGCCAACTTCGGGCGCGGAAGGGCCGCTTACGTCGAGCGCCATGGAAGAAGAGGCCATGTCTTTCCTCAA
Source organism: Planctomycetota bacterium (assembly GCA_019347795.1). Classification (GTDB taxonomy): domain Bacteria; phylum Planctomycetota; class Planctomycetia; order Pirellulales; family Pirellulaceae; genus JAHWKS01. Next base: position 3,902 of record JAHWKS010000699.1, read on the forward strand.
T
>JAHWKS010000700.1 GCA_019347795.1 Planctomycetota bacterium
CTCCGCGATTCTGAATCCTTGATTCGACTTCGTGCGGTGCAAGCACTTTCGGGCGAAAATATGAAGCGCCCCAATTCAATTTTAAGAGTGATGCTTGCTGAACTGCTTTCTGATCCCGATCAGAGTGTCTCGGAAGCAGCAAGACGATCTCTAGGGAAAATGGCAGAAGAATAAGCTGGCAGCGAGGAAGAACAAGCAAAGGTGCCGGCCCGCATGTTGTCATTGCGCCCACGCCTTGTCTACGTTACGATAGACAGCAAATGCGAACACCGGAGGTGACCTACTGCCCGATCGCACCCAAGATCATCGACCGCCTTCCCACGGTTGGCGGTGAATTCGTGCTCTTCTTTGTTCCCTCTCCCGCTCCACCTGTCCCCGCGCCCAACGCGGCCGCCCCGGACCATCACCATTCTAGCCGCTCCCGACTCGCGCCCACACAGCGACCCGGCGCAGCACTACCAAGAATCCGTTGATGCGGGACATCCACCGGGGCAACTTCGCGCTGCTCATCGCATACCTGATGCCAGGATTCGCGACGCTTTGGGGCGTGAGCTTCTTCTCCCCCACAGTGAAAACCTGGCTGACCGCCTCTCCCGAGCAGGCGCCGACCATCGGCGGCTTTCTCTATGCCACAATCGCCTCCCTTGCCGCCGGCCTGACCGTCAGCACCGTCCGCTGGGCGACAGTCGACGTCATTCACCACCGCACCGGCATCGAAAAGCCCCGGTGGGATTTCTCCCGCTTTCCCCGCTACATGGCCGCCTACGACCGCCTTGGCGAGATTCATTACAGCTACTATCAGTTTTATGCCAATTCCGTGATAGCCGTGATTTTCGTTCTCCTCGCCCGCCGCAGCGAGTGGCCGCCACTGGCGGCGCCGCCCGACTGGGTGGACCTGGGCCTATTTCTCTGCGCCGGGCTCTTCTTCGCAGGATCCCGCGATACGCTTCGCAGCTACTATTCGCGGGTCAGCAGCCTCCTCGGCTCCTCGACAACCGCTCGCGGCGCTTCTGAAGCTCCACCGAAGAAATCGCCCGCCGAGCCTAACGCCGCTACGTAGGTTCGGTTCCGCCGTCCTGCGCCTCCAAGCGCCTTTCCACCTCCCGCCAAAGCTTGCTCAGCGGCGCCTCCAGCGCCTCCGCAAGCTGCTGGGCGATTCCGATGCTGATCTGGACTTTGCCCAGTTCGATCGAGCTGACGTAGGTCCGGTGGATGCCCGCCTTGTCGGCGAACGCCTCTTGCGACAGCCCGAGTTTGTTCCGTCGCTTGCGGACGACCGCTCCGAAAATTTCTTCGATTTTCGCCATGAACGGCTAGCGTGGCCGCTCGCAGACGATTATGCTACAGATGATTTATCGACAGACGATCGTCTACAACGCCGGGGCGTTCCCGGCCTGTGCCTTGCGATCCTTTTCCATAAGGAGAAGTCCCATGACCAACGGCGGCGGCAGCCACGAAGAGAAGAAGAAACCCCCTGCGACGCCGAAGGACGCCGATCAAGACCAGCGATCGGCGAAGACATCGGCTGAAGCGCCCAGCCGCTGACGGCAAAGTCCCGGCGTCAGCCTCAATCGCTATGGGGAGAGCCGCTTTTGAAGAGCGCTCTCCCCTGCTTTTTTCTCGCTCAGTCATCACCACGTTGACCGCAGCTTGTCGGCGACGGTACCGTTTCCCTGCAGTTCTTTTTCCAATCGCTAGCGCCGGCGCATTGTCGTGCCGCGGGCCTGTCGTAGGCGCTCGCTCGCTGCACCATTCCACCTCACTAATCCACGGGTGGCAGGAGCACAATCGCTTCTGTTCCGCCGACGGATTCTCTTCCGTTCCGCCTGACGCGCCCTACGGCCTCTCTCGCGTTGCCAAGGGCTTTTAAGGTCTCACGGGACCATCTTCAGTCTATTGCGCGCTCTGCGTGCATCCTGGTGCGCTCAGGCGACTCAGCGCGGCAGGGTTCCTTCCGGTCTCATGCGTCGAATCTGGCGCCCCGTTAACGCACCTGTCTTACCTTCGTTTCCCGATTCCACGAAAGGAGGGTCTTCATGGCGAAGCGACCCTACGTCTCGTTCGCCGAGATCAAAGAGAAAGTGCCGATTCCCGACGTCCTGGCGACGCTGGGCATCGCCGAGCAGTTCGCCCGCAAGGGGAATTCGCTCACGGGGGTCTGTCCCCTACCGGGCCACAAGCACGGCCCCAGCCCCAACCCGGAGCAGTTCAAGATCAACCGCAAGGACGGAGTGTGGCTCTGGCACTGTTTCGGAGACTGCCAGATCGGTGGCGACGTGATCGAGCTGGTCAAGCGAATGACCGGCTACGACAACTCGCATGTCCGGTTCTGGTTCGCCGAGAACTTTGGCGATCGGCTCTCGCTGAGCAAAACCAGCCGCGCAAGGAAGAAAGGCGGCGAACAGTTAGCGGAAGGAAAGGTAGAAAAGGACACGGCCCGCACAGATCTTCCACAGGAAGACGCTGCACAGGCCGCACCCCAAGCACCGTCCAACCTACCCGAAGCCTCCGCTGAACTCAAGCCTCTGCGCTTCCATTTGAACCTCGATCCCGACGTTTCCTATCTGCGCCAGCGAGGGCTGGCGCCGGAGACGATCCAACGCTACGGCGTCGGCCTCTGCCGGCGCGGCGTGCTGAAGGACTACGTCGCGATCCCTGTCTTCCTTCCCCATCAGCCGGCGGACGAGAATCCGGTGGCCTATCTTGGCCGCTGGCCGGGTGCCGATCACGACGAAGCCGCCGGCCGGCCGCGGTATAAGTGGCCGGAGGGGTTCCCCAAGCACCGCGTTTTGTACGGGCTCCGTGAGGCGCTTGCGGTGCCGAGCGACTCTCCCCTATTCGTCGTGGAGGGTCCGTTCGACCTCTACCACACGGTGCAGGCCGGTTTCCCTGCCACGGTCGCCGTTCTCGGCTCATCGCTGAGCGACGAGCAGGCGACCCTCCTCGCATCCACCGGTCGCAAGCTCGTCCTCATGTTCGACGGCGACGAGGCCGGCCAGACCGGCATGCGATTGGCCGCCGGCAAGCTCATCACGCGGGCGTGGATCCGCGTGGTGAAGCTGCCCGCTGGCAAACAGCCCGACGAGTTCCCCGCTGATGAACTGCGGGCGATGCTGACCTTTAGATAAGGAACCCGCCAAAAACAACACCGGACACGAAGTCCGGTGTTTTTCTGCGCCGCATAAGCGGCCCGGCGCCTCCACGTGGCGGCGATGGAACTATGCGGGCCGCTCCCACCGGGAGCAAGCCCAGCATCGCAAGCGCCCGCCGCCACAGTGCGCCGGAGCAGGCCCCTCCCTGCCGAAAAAGCCGATCGATTATACGCTTCGTGGGAGCCAGACAGTGGTTGTCGCCAACACCTTCGCCCAGCTACGCGGCGCTGCGAAATTATAACATGACGCGCTGCCGCGCTTCGGTTAAGCACTCTCCGCTTACCGCTGCGTCGCCGATCGCCCTGATTCCGCTGCAACAACTTTTCCCGTTGCGGACTCGAACAGCGGCGTCAGCACGCATCGATCGATCCACGTAATCACCGGCACGCACACCGCATCCCCAAATCCGAATAGCATCTGCCGCTCGTTCGGCAGCATCCTGAAACGCTCGGCGCCTTGCAGCCGCGCGTACTCGACCGCCGACATCCAGCGCATCCGTATTCCTCCCCTATCGACCACGATTACGATCTGACGGGCGCTCCCGCCCCGGGGAGTTCGCAGGCAGCCGGCCAACCCATCGAAGCGAACCTCCAGCCGCAGCGCTCCGTTTCTTCGCCGGCGAAATCCTGCGCCGACGACTACTTTCTCTTCGCGGCGCAACTCGTCAATCCGCCGGCGATGCCGATCGTTGAGCATCGCGTAGTGCCGCGCAACCTCCCCCTCGTCCCACCAGGGCAACCGGTCATC
>JAHWKS010000701.1 GCA_019347795.1 Planctomycetota bacterium
TAGCGGCCGGGTGGGGCGGGGTAAGCTCGAACGACAGATATTTCTCGAGCGACCCCTAACCCATTATAGCCGCGATTTGTTGCCCTCACGGGCGGTTCTCGGCATCGCCGGCGACCCATATCGTGGGTAGGGCGTCGAGGCGGAACTCGCGGCGGGGAGCGTCGCTCTCGTTGCGCAGCAGCGCCGTGAAGGCGCCGGCGCCGTGGCCGTCTTGCGGCCAGAGTCGATAACAGGGGAAGTCGGCCAACGAGGACTCATGGCCGGCGAGCGCGGGAACCGCCGCCGGGGCGAAGTGCGGGAACTTTTTCAGAAGCCAGCCGAGCACCTCTTCGTTCTCTTTCGGCGAGTACGTGCACGTCATGTACGCCAGCCAGCCGCCGGGAGCGACCAGCGCGGCCGAGTTCGCGAGGATGCGCTTCTGCCGGTTCGAGTTCATGTTGATCGTCGCCGGATGAAAGCAGCCGGGCGAGTCCTTTCCGCGGGCCAAGAGCGACTGGCCGGAGCACGGCGCGTCCACGATCACCACGTCGGCGCTGCTCGGCCACGCCTCCGCCAGCCGCGAACTGTCGCGGCTGACGACGGCGGCCGGGGCGACTCCGCATCGCCGCAGGTTTGCGATCAGTACGCCGGTTCGCTTGCCGATCACCTCGTTGGCCGCGAGCTGTATCGGCTGCAACAGTCGCCAGGCGAAGGTCGCCTTGCCGCCGGGAGCGGCGCACACGTCCACCACAACGTCCGGCTGCGGACCGGCCGCGGAGAGCGCCATCGCCGCGAAGACCGAGGAGAGATCGAGGCAGTAATACCAGCCGGCGTCGTGCAGCGGGTCAAGCCCCGGCCGCTCGTGCGGCGGCGCGCGATCGACGAACTCCGGCTGCCAGGCCAACGGCGGCTTTCGCTCGAAGGCGACCTCCGGCGGACGCGGCCGAACCCACAGCACCGCGCGGTCATATTCCTGCGGCTGAACGAGCGCCTCAATGAACCGCGCCTGCTCGCCGTTGTCGGCGAAGAGCCGCCCTGCCAGCCGGCGAAGGTGATTGGAAACGCGATTCATGGCCTCGGGTAACTCCTTACGCGCCAACCTCGCAATGCGGGCGAAGGCGTGGCGATTGGTCCAGGATTGCCCCGGCGCCGTTGTGGGCGGATTCGCCTAACGACTCCCGCGTCGTCGAGAATATCTTTTTAGCTCCGTTTGTTTCCGGTTTTCCGCCAAATCGCTTGACAAGGAAAGATGATAGTTTATATTCACTCGCGTTCGATTACTCGTGCGAGCTTGGCGCCTGGGTCGCGCACGACTTCTTAAGGCGAATTTTCCCGCACGCGGGAACTTTGGGCAGTCTCTTTACTTCGCCAGGGCGCGGTCGCTGTGGACGCGGCGTGAGTGGTCTGGTCTTCCAGGAAAACATCTCATGCGGAAATCTCTCTCCCGGCGTCGGCGTTTCTTGTCCCGGTTCTTTCGCCTCGAGCCGGCGCCAAAGACGAGTCATGCGCGGCATAGACAGCGTCGCCTGCGCGGCGGCGAAACCCTCGAAGAACGGCGGCTCTTGGCGACTGTGACCGTCTCGGGGCCGACGGAAGACGCCTGGGAAGGCGGCTCGGCTGTGAATTTCACGGTGCACGTTGATCAGCAAGTCGCGGATCCGCTGGTCGTGCCGTTCACCATCAGCGGGTCGGCGATCGAAGGGGGCGATTTCGACGACATCGGCGACTCGGTCACCATTCCCGCCGGCACGACCTCCGCGGACATCGCCATCAGCGCGCTGATCGACAATGATTTCGAGCCGGACGAATTCGTCACCATCACGCTGAATTCTGATCCCAGCTTCACCGTCGGGACGCCCGGCAGCGCGACGGGGGTAATCATCCATTGCAGCGGATTTTCCGCCGGTCCACGGGATGTGCCTCAGACATGCCCGGCCTGCGGCGGCCCGGGGGATGCCGCCACTGGCGCCGCCAATCCGCTGTGGGCTGGGGGCAGTTCGTTCTGGGCCGGGGGAAGCAGTTCCCCTTGGGGCGGGAATTCCATTTTGGCGGGAGGCAGTTCGCAAGGCAACGGCGGCTATAGCGGAACGATGAGCCCGCCGTTCTGGAACCCCGGCGCCGCGGCTGGAGGCAACAACGGCGGAGTGGCTTACAACTTCTCGCCGCCGGGAGAATCGTCGGAGCCGGTTCGCTATGCCGATGGAGTCGTAATCGTTTCTTCGCGCGATTTAGAGTCCCACGGAATGGGCGCCCCGTGGGGCGTCACCCGCTCCTGGACCAACGCCCAAGCGCAATATCGACAGAACATCGTGGGGACGCGGATGCTCCTCACCCAACAGCCGTACATCTACACCGGCACGGGCTCCAGCTTCTTTGTATTCAGCAATTCCCACATCACCCGCGGCTTTGACTTGTTGGACGGCGTCTATCATCCCCGCGACTTTGCTCAAGAGACGCTCGTGCACGACGCCACTACGCATGAGTTCATCTTCACCGACACCGAAGGCGGCGTGATCCGCTTCTACGACCTCTCCACGAACCACCCTGCACTGAAGCAGGGGCAGGATATTTGGGTCCGGGCGGTGTCGAGTACCTCCATGGGCCGCGAGGCGACTATCAGGGTGGAACCCTAGGCCTAGGTCCCGGTGCCGGTGCCGGGGCGTATCTCGATTATGCGTACACAATAGGTCTCATTACCCTCGGGAACACTACCCCCCCACCACCGCCCCCCCTCATACCTCCAACACAAAGGCCGCGCAGAGCCGGCGATGGACGCCAATACTTGAACCCTTCGGGTCTTTGCAATCCCGGGCCAACCGGAAGCGCCCCGAGTTTTTGGGATCTCTATTGGCATTATCTCGTTCACTAATAGCAAATTCTCGCATGGATTGGGTTCCTGAAACGAGCGGCGATCGGTGGAGGGGAATACAGGAGCAAAAACGAAGAATCGCACTGGCACCTCTTCGTTTGTTCCTGGTAATGCTAGTAGGTGCTGCCATAGCCTACCCGTTAAGCAAATTCGAGATGTCCCGCTACGGTACGATCGGCATAATTGTTTTGACTCCGATATTTATCGCGTATTCTGCACTCTGTCTTTTGACGCTTGCGAGGTACTTCAGAGACATTTTTCGCGTACTGACGTGGACCTGTCCCAGATGTGGCCGCTACTACACCTGCACCGTATTCCGTTTTTCGCCGTTTACGAAATCCTGCCTCCATTGCGGGCTGCCGCTGCTTCAAGGGACGAAGAAAGGGGGCGCAGCGACAGCCACCAAAAATGACATGGATGGGCGGTTTGGATAAAGCCGTGGCAGGGCGACGCCAAAGGGGACGTTCTGGAGTTCTACTTTTCCAGGCGACGAACGGGAGATTTCTGCCAGAGGCTACGACGCCGCCGGCTGTCTTACGCCGAGGAAACGCGGGGAACGTTGAGTCTTGCGATCGCGTCTGCGTTCGCGGACGGTGCGCCGTCATCCGTGAGCTGTTGGTGCGTCGTGACTCGGGTCTGCCGGGTGGTGGCGGCGGTCGCCGGGGCGGGAGTGGGGGGCGATGGGCGGAAGCAAGGATTCATCGAGGCCGATCCGGCGCAAAAGGATCTTGGCCCGGCGGCGGCGGTTCGCTCGTGTTTGCTTCGACCAGCCCTGTCGAATCCTGGCCGCCTCGCGCCAAACGATATAGTGCGGCGTCAGGGTTTCTCGTTCGCTGCGCACGGGATTGGCGAAGCCGAGGGGGGGTTGTTCGAAAAGCGGATATGAAAAGCGCCCGCCGGAGGGGCGGGCCGGTCGGGGGGCCGTTGCCCGGCTGCGTCATCCTTTCCGCACTCCCTTATTATACTGAATGGATGTTCAGTTTCGCGTGGGCGCCGACATTTTTTTCGCATCCCGTGGAAATTCCTTGGCGAAAGGGGCCTTCGGCGG